>DAOLIP010000034.1:0-32178 GCA_035328475.1 Ferruginibacter sp. | reverse complement strand
AAAATCGTTCTCAGCCCCCAGGATGTCTATTTCCTTAATGTTAGTTTCGGTCTTGATGATCTCTTCCACTTTTTTGATCCGGGAAGCCATGGTGGAATCCAGTGCCGGAATAAAAACCTTTTGCAAAGGTTGCCTTACTTTGATGTTTACTTTTTTGCGGAGTGATAAGATCAAAGAAGAGGTATCCTGTGCCAGTTGCATTCTTTTTTCCAGGTCTACATCAATTACCGATTCATCTGCTTTTGGAAAATCGGTATGATGAACGGATTCATTTGTAAATCGCTTTGAAACATTGTTCAGGTTATTGAATAGCCAATCGGCAAAGAATGGTGCAACGGGCGCCATCAGTTTGCTTAATGTTTCCAGGCATTCGTACAAAGTCTGGTAAGCACATATCTTATCGTGTTCGTATTCGCCTTTCCAGAAACGGCGGCGGCAAAGCCTTACATACCAGTTGCTGAGGTGAGCATCTACAAAGTCTTCAATAGCACGGCCTGCCTGTGTGGGTTCGTACTCATCAAAATTCTGCTGAACATCTTTTATGAGTGTATTCAGGGATGATAAGATCCATTGATCAATTTCGGGCCTGTCTTTCAGCGGGATGTATTTTTCTTTGAATGCAAAACCATCCACGTTGGCATACAAGGCAAAGAACTGGTAGGTATTATATAGTGTGCCAAAGAATTTTCGTTGTACTTCCTTGATTCCTTCTACATCAAACTTCAGACTGTCCCAGGGCGATGCATTGGTGATGAGGTACCACCTGGTGGCATCGGCGCCAAAACTATTGATGGTTGCAAACGGATCCACCACATTGCCCAGGCGCTTGCTCATCTTGTTGCCGTTCTTATCCAATACCAGGCCATTGCTCACTACCGTTTTATAAGCCACGCTGTCAAACAGCAACACACCCAAAGCATGCAAGGTATAGAACCATCCTCTTGTCTGATCAACTCCTTCGGCAATAAAATCGGCTGGAAAACTTTGTTTGAATGTTTCTTTATTCTCAAAAGGAAAATGCCATTGGGCATAAGGCATGGCGCCGCTGTCAAACCATACGTCTATCAGGTCGGGCACCCTTTTCATTGGTTTGCCCGTATCACTTACTAAAGTGATATCATCCACATAGGGTTTGTGCAGATCGAGAATGCCTTCATGTAAATAATGTGTATTGGTATCACCACCTAAAACGTTGGCAGCTTTTCTTATTTCATTATTTAATTCATCAATAGAGCCGATGCATTTTTCTTCTTCCCCGTCATCTGTTTTCCAGATGGGTAAGGGGGTTCCCCAGAAGCGACTGCGGCTCAGGTTCCAATCCACCATATTCTCCAGCCAGTTGCCGAAGCGGCCGGTGCCGGTGCTTGCCGGTTTCCAGTTGATGGTATTGTTCAGTTCCACCATCCGGTCTTTGGCAGCCGTGGTTTTAATGAACCAGGCATCAAGCGGGTAATAAATAATAGGTTTATCGGTACGCCAGCAATGCGGATAATTATGTTCGTATTTTTCTACTTTAAAGGCCCGGTTCTCTTTTTTAAGTTTTACGGAGATGTCCACATTCACATCCACGTAATCTTTTTCATCCTTGTAGTTCTTTACATAACGGCCGCTGAATTCGCCAACACCTTCAACAAACTTTCCTTGTTTGTCAACAAGGGTAAGTATGCCCAGGTTATTTTTTTGCCCAACCCTGAAGTCATCTGCACCAAAAGCCGGAGCTGTGTGAACGATACCGGTACCATCTTCGGTAGTAACAAAATCACCAAGGATGACACGAAAGGGTTGTGCACCGGGAGTGGTCTCCTGTATCTTTTCTAGAGTATTTGCTTCAGAGGGGAGGAGTTGTTCGTATGGTGCCCCTTCTAAATCTTTTCCTTTAAACTCATCTACTATTTTCCAGGGCAATAATTTTACTTCAGCACTATAATTTTCAAAATCTCCATTTTCTCCTTCGGGTTTGAAATATTTTCCAACCAATGCCTTTGCAAGAATTACTTTAACCGGAAGATGAGTATATGGATTGAAAGTCTGAACCAATACATAATCAATATTTGGTCCAACTGTCAATCCAAGGTTTGAGGGTAATGTCCATGGAGTGGTTGTCCATGCCAAAAAAAAGACCTCACCCAAACCCTCTCCAAAGGAGAGGGCTTTAGACCCTGCAATGGCAGAAAATATTTTAGAAATAGCCGGGTACTCATTAGCCCCTCCTTCGGAGGGGTTGGGGAGACGGAACATCGCTACCGCACTCGTATCCTTCACATCCTTATACGTTCCCGGCTGGTTTAATTCATGGCTTGATAAACCCGTTCCTGCAGCCGGAGAATAAGGCTGTATACTTACGCTCTCGTACAAATAGCCTTTCTTGTACAGTTCACCCAAACACCACCAGAGTGTTTCAATATAGTTATTCTCAAATGTTACATAGGGATTGTTCAGGTCAACCCAATAACCCATTTTCTGGGTGATGTCGTCCCACTTATCTTTAAACCGCATTACCACTTCCCGGCACTTCTTATTATAATCTTCTACCGATATTTTAGTGCCGATGTCTTCTTTGGTAATACCCAGTTCTTTTTCAACCCCCAGTTCAATGGGCAGGCCATGGGTATCCCATCCGCCCTTGCGTTTTACCTGGAAACCCTGCATGGTCTTATAGCGGCAAACCAGGTCTTTTAGGGTTCTTGATATAACGTGGTGAATACCAGGCATACCGTTAGCGCTGGGGGGGCCTTCGTAAAAAACAAAAGGCGTTTTTCCTTCCCTGAGTTCAACACTTTTTTCAAATGTTCTTTCCTTTTTCCATTTGGCCAGTATCTCTTCGCTGATGGAAGGGAGGTTAAGTTGCTGGTACTCTGTGTATTTAACACTCATATAAATCTTTCTTCGATCTGTAAGTATAATAAGTGTGCAAAGGTAGTAAAATAGAGGGGTTCCCTGGCGCTGTATTTGCCTTACTAATGCTATCAGAATAAGGCTGGAAACATCGTAATAATACGAGGCTATTTATCGTGAAAGCCACAGTGGGGCTAATTTTCAGCCAGAGTTATCCACAGTTTCCCGTTTTGGCATAATATTGGCATTTTACCAAACTGAAAATATCCTTTAAAATATCTGAAAAATATATATGATTAAGAGTTTTGCTGGTTTAGGGTTTTATTAGGGTAAAAGACGGGAATAGTCTTATTCCCGTCTTACTTTAAATTACTCTTTACCACATTAAGTTTCGCTTTAAATATTCAATCCAATGTTGTCTGTTGCAGCATATCCAATGAAAAAACCACCAATATTCTGATCACAAGGCACTGAATTAAAATTGCAACAGGTAACCCCCAAACAAAACGGCATCCTTCAATAAAGGATGCCGTTTTTAGTTGATTCAATTTCTTCTTATGGTTTAGCGGCCGCGTCTTTGGTTTTTCCGGTGTTTAAGAACATATCAATATATGCTTCGATCTTGTTATCTAGTTCCGCAGTTGGAATTTTTCCTTCGGCATATTCCTTCGCCTGGGTCATCAGGTATTCGTGCATTACTTTCCCGTTCACTTTTGTTTCTAATTTGATGGTAGGGATACCAGTGATCTTTTCTTCCCAGATGCTTCGTACTTTCTCCCAGTAAAATTTATTCTTTTCCCACCAGGCTTTTGCAGCGGCACAGGCCGATACGTCTTTTCTCACATAGCTGTTGATACCTTTCTCTTCTACCAGTAATTTTTCCGTATTATTTTCACGAAGGATCTTTTTGTTGTCCTGCTGATGAATATAACCGTTGTCGTTAAGGATAATGCGGTTGGTTCTGTTTAAAATATGATAATCATTTCTCACTGAATATTCCCGGCGTGGTAATGGTGCATCTGTGGTATTTAACCAGAATGTTTCTCCATTGGCATTTATCCATTCACTGGTACCCTGGTACCTTGGTTCATCACTCACTTCCCAGATGGATTGGGTCCATTTACCTTTCACCGCTTCGGGTTTTTGTAATTCCTTCGTCCAGGTTTTATTGCCTTTATATTTCCAGATCACGGGGTTTTCGTAGGTCCAGTCTTCCCGCCAGTGCTTGATGATCATCGAATCGGTGATGACCAGTAAATGCTGCAAAACGATCTTTTTATTCGTTGCCTCAACAGGGAACACATATTCCAGTCCCCCGTTTATTGTTTCCCTTTCATGGAATTTATAATCCGGATCTGGAGAAAATGTTTCTGCGTATTTAAATTCTACTTCAAAACATCCGCAAAGTTTGTTGATGTTCTTGTCGGGTGTTTGGGTAAAAGCGGTTTGTACAATAGAAAACAGTAGTGCCAGGGTCATTATCTTTTTTATCATGTTTCTGTTTTTGGAAGCAAAAAGAAAGTATTATCAGCAACGGCAGTTACGGATTTGGTAATGATGTTTACGCAAAAAGAAAAAGCTGCCTGTTTTAACAGGCAGCTTATAAGGTCATAGGATAATAATCAGTTCACCAGGCTGTATCGGAACTGGGGTTTACCCCTTGTACCGCCATCGTTTACACCCATACCCAGGCATTTTAATTTATAATAATTCCCACGGGGATCTTTAATAATATAGAACCGGTCCTGCCTTGCCCCGGTTGCCGGTTGTGTACTTCTCCAGCCGCTGCCAATTGCCCAGCGATTGCCGGAAAATGAGGTATTCGCAATACTGTCTTTATTGAATGCAGTAAAGGCTGCAGCTGCAACGGTGGCATCAGCATATATTCTTGTGGCTACTGTTACGCCAGAGAGGTGATTGACAGCGATCAGGTCAGAGAAATTGTAAGGTACAGGGCCTGCTCCGAAATTGGTTTCAAAAACGGAATAGGTCCAAACCAGGTCCCATTTTTCTTTTTCCGGCTGTGCATCCACAATGCCATTCTCAAAAGAAACGAATCTAAAATGCCAGTCAGTGTTTTTAGGGATCAGCAATGTTTTAAAGCTGGTTTCCTGTATACCGGCATATTGCAAGGTGTATCCGCCCGATACATTCTGCAGTATCCTTAATTTTATCCAGGGTCTTGCTGCAATCCCACCGCCGGTGCCCCTGTTTAAGATGATCACTTTATTATCAGCATCCGTTGCCGATACTTCAGGAATGACAGTTTTAGTAATGTCTCCGTTTGTGTTATCAAAATAAACCAATTGCTCAGGTAAGGGATTGGTTTGACTGGTACTTAATGTTAAGCCAATGGTGTCGGCAGCGCCAACAGCAGCCAGGTCATTCTTTGCCAAAACCTTTGCACCCGCTGCTGTGGTATGGTTAAGAACAACCCGGAAATTGTTTCCACAATAAAACCCCAGGTCCCATCCCGAACGCAATACCGGAGTTTGTTTCTCGGCCGATAGGTCAAGATAAACGGAATTGCCTGCAGCGCTGCCGGCCTCAGCAGCGGCTATACCACTTAATTGTATTTGTGCGCCAGAAGAAGTAGGAACGATTATGATCGGGTCGGTATCTTTTTTACAAGCCGAAAAAGATACTGTTACTATTGCGGCAATTGCTATTTTTTTAAACTGGTTCATAAAATGTTTTTTGTCTGGTTAATTATTTCTGTTTCCTGTTCCATTGCAGGTTCAATCCAATAAAATAAGATCGGCCATAGCTGATGGCTACAGCACCGCCTGCGTTATGAATACTTCCGGAAGAGGCTGCTGTATTGTTTACATTGTTCACGTCAAAAATATTTTTTACCCCTGCAGTAACAGATAGGTATTTATTGATCGTTGTGTTGGCGGTAAGATCGGCCAGGTGGTAGCCCGCTGTTTCAGCTATATATAAAACATCTTGCCCTGAAGTAGTGGTGCCGGTGACATATTGAGGCCTGTTTCCTGTGTATTTATAGAACAGGCTGAATTTGGTTTTGATCTTATCTACTGAGTAATTTACAGAAGCGCTCAGTTCGGGGCTCCATAAATACTCTTTGCTGTCCAGTTTTACATAGTCTTTATCATCATACAGTTCCCGGTAAAAGCCGATGTAAGAAAAACCCAGGGTTGCATCCAGTTTTTTCCAGGATAATTTGTTCTCTAAAACAAATCCTGTTGTTCTTGCTTTATTTACATTGAAATAACTGTACTGGTTATTGCCGGAAGCCGACAGGGCAAAGTCTATCTGGTTGTTGAAGTCGTTGAAGAAGCCGCCCAATGAAGCGCTGTATGCAATACTTTTCATTGGGGAAGCGGTCCAGTTTAGGGAGCCATTAAAACTGTTTGAATATTCTGCTTTAAGGTTGGGGTTACCAACGATATTGTGATTCACATCCACAAAATTGAAATACAATTCTCTTAATGCCGGCGAACGGAAGCCGTATGCATACGCCAGCCTCAGGTCGATATTCTTACTTAGAACAATTTTACTGTTGATGGAAGGAATAGCAGGTGGAGCATTGTACACAGAATTTTTAATGAATCGTAATCCCGGGCGGATGTTTATCCAGCTGGCAGGTTTAACTTCTGCAGAAATGAATGCTGCATAGTCGGTGATCACGGGCTTGCCGGATATTCTTTCGCCGCTGGCTTCTTCCCGGTTGATATCGATGCCGGGTTGGAGGCTGATTATTGGACTTACCTGGTATTGTAAACTGGTTCTGAGAACAAAACTGTTGAATTTTGCAAGGTCCTGTTCGCCGGGGCCGGTAGTTAATTCGTCAGAACCTTTTTCAAAATCGTGCAGGGTTGTTTTTGTTCTTCTTTTATAATCGGTGTAGCTTATAATGGCGGCTAATTGCAGGCTTTTGTTGAAATTATATCCGCCCTGCAACTGCTGCGAAAAACGGTCAGTGGTATATTGCTGGTCAATCGCTTTATAATTATTGTAGTTGATCGCACCGCGGCTTATGATGTCTTCATGCAGCAGGTCAGTACGGTAGTAGATGTTAAAAACACCTTTGCTGTACCCGATCCGTGCATTGCCCATAGATTGTTCTTTCGGTTTCCATGTCTTATCTCTTCCATAAGCGCCGCCGCCGTAACCATCAAAATCGTTGTGTGTGCCTCCAAAAGATAATGACCAGTTGTTTATCTTATAACCTACGTTCAGGTTTTGTAAATGCACACCCCGGTAACCAAAAGGATGATACTCATTACCGGCCGTTTCTTCCTGTATCTTTGCAGAAACAGAAAGGTTGTTTTTACTATTCTTCTTCGTAATGATATTGATCACCCCGGCAAGTGCATCCGAACCGAAAATAACCGACATAGGCCCTTCCACAATTTCAATTCGCTCAATGCTGTTGATGTCAACCTGGTTCAGGCTTTCCCGGGTATCACCCCGGTCTATCATGGGAACACCATCCAACAATATTTTTACATTTCGGCCACTCATTCCCATAAGCTGCACATCGGTGGTGCCAAGTGTATTGTCATTTGAAAAACGAAAACCTACCTGGTTATTTAATACCTGCTGTACATTGGTAGCACCGCTCAGTTTTATGCGTTCGCTGTTAATTACCCGAACCTGGTAAACGGATTTTTTTACGGATTGTGGTTTGTACTGACCGGTTATGATGAGTTCTGAAAGATCTTTCGAATACCATCCGGTGTCTGCAGTTGATCTGTTCTGGGCATTGATCACTGCTGTAGTAAAAAGAGCTGCAGTGATCATGTATAGTTTCTTCATTGAAAATAATTTTATACCGCAAAACTATTTTCACAACAGAAGAGCATTATCACAGAATTGTCATTTAGATGCATTCATGATCACTGTCATGTTGCTTTTACTGAACGGTGACAAAGCAGGTGAGTAAAGTCAAATCACCGGCTGACCAGTATCAGTTGATATGAATACGCAGTTGTTTTTCTTGCCGACTCAATAAAAAAGCAAAATAGATTTCCGAATCCGTAAGTCGTTTTCCTCTTTCCGTAAAGTAAATGAACAAGGAGCAATGAAATTTGCGCCACCAAAAAGTATCTATGCAAAATATATCGATCTTACTGGCTGTAACCATCTTCTATTCGTCGTTGTCATCAGCACAACAAATAAATAATGCGAAAGACAGTTTTGAAACCAAACCCAAATACCTGCCTGATGTAACCCTGGTTGGCCGGGGAAGTAAAAGCGATGTTCAGCAAATGCCTGAAATAGTCGGCACATCTGTTTATGCCGGAAAAAAAAGCTCGTTGATCGTGCTGGATAATGTGCCGGGGAATGTGGTTACCAATAATATGCGCCAGGTGCTTGCCAAGATTCCCGGTATACAGGTATGGGAAAGTGATGGCAGCGGAATACAGATCGGGATAGCGGCACGGGGATTAAGTCCAAACAGAAGTTGGGAATTCAACACCCGGCAAAATGGTTATGATATTGCTGCTGACCCGTTCGGATACCCCGAAGCCTATTATAATCCGCAATTACAGGCAGTTCAGCGTATAGAGATCATCAGGGGGCATGGCGCCCTGCAGTACGGTCCCCAGTTTGGGGGCATGGTGAATTATATACTTCGCAACGGAAGTGAGGTATATAAACCTTTCGAATTTGAAACACAACAAACTATTGGAAGCAACGGTTTGTTCAACAGTTACAATGCGGTGGGAGGTAAAACAAAGAAATATCATTACTATGCTTTTTTTGATCACCGCAATGCTGATGGCTGGAGGCAGAACAGTAAATATTATACCAATGCCGGCTTTGGCACATTCACTTACCGGTTCAATAATAAATTCTCACTTACTGCAGAATTAATGCAATCGCACATACGCAGCCAGCAACCGGGCGGACTAACTGATATGCAGGTAAAGCTGGATGCAAAACAAAGTTTCCGCAACCGGAACTGGTTTGACATTAAATGGACAACCGCAGCTATCAGTGCCGATTACCAGTTCAATGCCTCATCCAAACTGAATGTAAAATTGTTTGCAGTGCATGGCAACCGGCACAGTGTGGGTTATATACCATCCGGCGGCATCGTCATAGCCGACACGATCAGCAAAACGACCAATCAGTATAATCCCCGCAATCTGAACACAGACCAATACCGGAATTACGGGATGGAAGTCCGCTACCTCGGCGATTATAATTTCTTCAAAATGAAAAACACGTTTTCTGCAGGTATACGATTATACACTGGTACCACTTACCGCTATGCGGCTGATGGAAAGGGAAGTGTTGGAACTGACTTTGATATGCGTGTAAGTGACCGTATCTGGACCAGGGATATTGATTTCATCAGTCACAATGCTGCCGCATTCGCCGAAAATATTTTCAGGGTCAGTAAAAAATTTATTGTGATCCCCGGGATACGCTATGAATATCTTCGGGCCTCTGCTTCGGGCCGAAATGGCTTTAATGCAAATGGCACCGGCATCATCCTGCAAAATGAAAAGCGGGGTCGTGGATTCCTGCTGGCAGGTGTTGGTGCAGAATACCATACCTCCGCCAAAACAGAGATCTATGGAAATATCACCCAGGCATACCGGCCGATACAGTTTGCCGATCTTACTGCACCACCAACCACCGATGTGATTGACCCGGCGATAGCAGATGCAAAGGGATACAATGCCGACCTGGGTTACCGGGGTAAAATAAGTACCTGGCTCTTTTTTGATGCAAGCATTTATTACCTGCAATACAATAACCGGATTGGTACCATTACCCAGCAGCGTACCGATGGCAGTTTTTATAATTACCGCACCAATGTAGGTAACAGCACCAGCCAGGGAATTGAAGCACTGATCGAGTTCAGCCCGGTAAAGGCATTTACCAAAAAGAAAGCATTGCCTTTCGGGGATGTAACCTTGTTTGTTTCTTATGCATACAATAATGCACAATACGGGAACTTAAAAGTGATCACCAAAAACAGCAGCAATCAACTGGTTGAAACCAACCTGAAAGATAAAAAGGTAGAGAATGCACCGGCAAATATCCTGCGTACCGGGTTAACCTGCAGTTATAAAGGTCTTTCTGTAACGGGCCAGTTAAGTCATGTGGATGATGCATATGCAGATGCGAATAA
Organism: Ferruginibacter sp.; assembly: GCA_035328475.1. Classification (GTDB taxonomy): domain Bacteria; phylum Bacteroidota; class Bacteroidia; order Chitinophagales; family Chitinophagaceae; genus Ferruginibacter. Next base: position 22,229 of record DAOLIP010000034.1, on the reverse strand, counting down.
TACCATTACGCCAACTGCCAATGCACAGAATGGATCAATACCGGCTTATACGGTTACGGATATAACCGTCAGTTACAGGCTGGCAAAGAATGTAACTATGAAAACAGGTATCAATAACCTTACCAACGAAAGATATTTTACCCGCAGGGCGGGTGGTTATCCCGGTCCCGGTGCATTGCCTGCTGATGGAAGAACATTTTTTGTAAGTGTGGGTGCTAAATTCTGATAGAACGAAAAAGGCTGGAATCTTTCCAGCCTTTTATCTATATACAGTTGATAAATATTAATGCAGCAATAACTCACAGGGCTTGATGCCGGTGTGTTTTTTAAAGGCAGTAGAAAAGTGAGAGATGGAAGAATAGCCCAGCAACATGGAAACCTCTGTTACACTTAATCCTTTATCATAGAGCAGGTACTTGGCATGTTCCATACGCTGTCCCTGGTAAAAATCAAAGATGGTGGTACCGAAGATCTCTTTAAAACCTTTCTTTAAATAACATTCGTTGATGGCCACTTTTCGGCTGAGCGCTTTGATGGTGATGGGCTCGCCGATATGTTGCAGTAATACTTCCCTTGCTTTAATGATCTTTTCCCGGTCCTCGGCATTTTGTAAAAACTTGCAGGTGAATTCGGTTTCTTTATCCTCGCCGAGCATACAATCCATACTGTACAGCAGCAGGATCTGTGTTTGTGCATTGATGAAGATATTCTCCCGGGTATCGGTATAAGTATGATTCAGCAATGCTTCAATGGCTGTTCTGGTTTTGCCGCAAAGGGGTAATTGTTTGGAGAAAGATGTTTTATGCCTGAAAGAAAGAACGTCTTCTGTTAACCCCGTTTGCGTGCTGTTATTGGTGAACTGGGTAAGGTACGTTGGTTTGAAACTGAAACTCACCACATCTACGCTTTCTACTTTCTCCACACAGCTTTTGCTGCTGCTGAACTTACAGAAATCACATTCGGTTTGCTTTTGGCGGCAGTACACATTACCACTTACACAGAACTTCAGTTCCAGGTAATTACCCGCAGGGTTATTCTTTTCAACATGATAAACCAGTATACCGGTATCATCAATATTCCATTGCAGTAGCCTGCGGTAGCGCCTGATGGAGTAGTTTACAGAACCTGGAACTACCCTGTCAATATGAAGCAATACATCCAGGTCCTCATGCAAGAGAGGCTCTCGGTGTGCAATGCTTAATATGTCGGCGTAATGATTCATTGAAGATTTTCGATACAAAGATACAAAAGAATGTTTAAACAATAAAAGAGTTTAAAGTTTGGATTTTGGGGTTTTGGGTTCCGGACTCCTCCGGATTTTTGACCTGAACCGGGGCCGGAAAACGGTTAAGATATGCTGTGAATTTGTGTAAAAAATGCAGGCAAAATAAGCCCATAATAATTGCCTGTAACCCCTGCTTTTTCGTACATTTGCAGGAATACGAAATTCACTTTTAAAAAGAGATGGAGAACGATTATATGAGCACAGAAACAGCAGCAATTCCTACCCCCGCCAATACTGGTTATGGAGCCGATAGTATTCAGGTTTTAGAAGGCCTGGAAGCCGTTCGTAAGCGCCCGGCGATGTACATCGGAGACATCGGAAACAAAGGATTACACCACCTCGTTTATGAAGTGGTTGATAACTCCATTGATGAGGCGCTGGCCGGCCATTGTAAGAATATCACCGTAACCATTCATGAAGATAACTCCATCACGGTACAGGATGACGGACGTGGTATTCCTACGGCCATGCACACAAAGGAAAAACGCAGTGCACTGGAAGTGGTAATGACGGTACTTCATGCAGGCGGTAAATTTGATAAAGATTCTTATAAGGTTTCCGGTGGTTTGCATGGAGTGGGCGTGAGTTGCGTGAATGCACTCAGCTCCAAACTGCACGTAACGGTAAGAAGAGATGGAAAAATGTACGAACAGGAATATGCGATCGGGGTACCTCAATACCCGGTTAGAGAGATCGGTACTGCCGATACCAGGGGTACAACGGTACGCTTCTGGCCAGATGCTTCTATATTCTCTGTTACCGTTTACAATAAAGACATCCTGGAAGGAAGGCTTAGAGAACTGGCTTATCTCAACCGTAAAATTAACATCATCCTGAATGACCTGCGTGAAAAGGATGAAGAAGGTAAAATCTACAGCAAAACATTTTACAGCGAAGGAGGTATTGTGGAGTTCGTTCAATCGATCGACAAAAATGCCAACCGTATGCCCCTGATCCCACAGGCAATTTATTGCGAAGGGCTTGATGCATCAAGTAATGTAATGGTGGAAGTGGCTATGATGTATAATGCCGGCTACCAGGAACATATTTTCAGCTATGTAAATAATATCAACACTATCGAAGGGGGTACACATGTGGCCGGCTTCCGCCGCAGCATTACCCGGGTATTTAAAAGCTATGGCGAAAAGCAGGACATGTTTACCAAAGCCAAAGTGGAAATTGAAGGGGATGATTTCAGGGAAGGTTTATCTGCCATCATCTCTGTAAAAGTTCCGGAGCCGCAGTTTGAAGGACAAACAAAAACAAAACTTGGTAATAACGAAGTGATGGGTGTGGTTGATTCCACGTTGAGCCGTGTGCTGGAAGCGTATCTCGAAGAAAATCCCAAAGAAGCCAAGACCATCATTCAAAAAGTGATATTGGCTGCACAAGCCCGTGCAGCTGCCCGTAAGGCAAGGGAGATGGTGCAACGTAAAAGTGTATTAACAGGTGGCGGTTTACCCGGTAAACTGGCCGACTGCAGTGATAAAGATCCGGGTAAATGTGAACTGTTCCTGGTCGAAGGGGACTCAGCGGGTGGAACTGCTAAGCAGGGCCGTGACAGAAGTTTCCAGGCCATTCTTCCTCTCCGGGGTAAGATACTGAACGTGGAAAAAGCTATGGAGCATAAAATATACGATAATGAGGAGATCCGGAATATGTTCACTGCCCTGGGCGTTAAGATCGGTACGCCGGAAGATCCTAAAGCATTGGATACATCAAAACTCCGTTATCATAAACTGATCATCATGACGGATGCCGATGTGGATGGAAGCCATATTGCCACCTTGATATTAACCTTTATTTTCCGTTACATGAAAGAACTGGTAGAGCAAGGCTATGTATATATAGCCCAGCCGCCTCTTTATCTTGTTAAGAAAGGAAAAGAACAGGAATATGCATGGAATGATGAAGAACGTAAAGCATTGGTGGTACAGATCGGGCAGGGAAAAGACGAGAGCGTAACCATTCAGCGATATAAAGGTTTAGGTGAAATGAATGCAGAGCAGCTATGGGAAACAACTATGAATCCTGTTACCCGTACCTTGAAACAAGTAGCGTTGGAAAGCGCTGCCGAGGCCGACCGGGTATTCAGTATGCTGATGGGCGATGAAGTTCCTCCCCGCAGGGAATTCATTGAAAGTCATGCCAAGTACGCAAAAATTGATGTGTAAGGTTATAATGGTCAGACGGGGACATTAGACCTGGTCATGACCGGCTTTTTGCAAAAACCAATAATTTCAGTAGCTTGTATCCTGAAGTTTACTGCTTCAACCCATATTTACTAACCATAAATTCAAGAAAATGTCAAAAATGTTAACCGCTTATTGCATGAAAACAAAGGAAAAGAATGTTCCGATGCAGGATGCAGTAATAACTAAAACAGCCCGTGGGGGGTATATGGCCCAGGGACACGACGGCAAAGGAAATAAAATGACCACCATGCTTAACGAGGCTACCGCCCTGGAAGCTGTTCAGAACGGGGTGGCTAAAAAAGCCTGGTAAGTTATAATTTAAAATTATTAAAGGTCATTCGTCAACAGGATGGCCTTTTTTTATTTGCTGATCCCTGGCTCTGGCCTGACCAAATAAGAAGTATTTTTATGTGGCAATGAAAATAGTGATCAAAATAGGTATCCTTCTTTTTTTACTGACTACTATTGGTCAGCCTCTTTCAGCCCAGTATACAGTAAACGGCAATGCTCAACAGGTTTCCTGTAACCAATACCGTCTTACGCAGGAGGCGTTTACTCTGAGCGGCTCGGTATGGAACAATATCAAGATAGACCTCACCCAATCCTTCGATTTTAAGTTTGATGTTTTTTTAGGAAATAATAATAGTCCTGGTGCCGACGGGATCGCTTTTGTACTGCAGCCCATCAGCACCAGCGTGGGTACAACCGGAGGCGGACTTGGATACGAAAACATTGTTCCGGCTGTAGGCATCACCATCGATACCTACCAGAATGGTAATAACAGCGACCCGGCTTACGATCATATTGCCATTCAGCTCAATGGCGACCTGAACCATACCAGTGCCAACAATATTGCCGGGCCGGTACAGGCCATCAGTGGCAATGATAATATTGAAGACGGCCAATGGCATGCTCTGCGTGTAACCTGGGATGCAACTACCAAAACTCTTACCGCTTACGTGGATGGGGTGTTGAGAGTAAGTGCTGTAAAAGATATTGTAACAGATGTTCTATCCGGCAACCCGCTGGTGTACTGGGGTTTTACCGGAAGCACCGGCGGCGAGTTTAACCTGCAGCAGTTTAAAACAGCCTTGAATCCTTATTTTCATTTTGCACCCAATCAAAAAAGATGCGTGGGTGAACCAATAACTTTTTTTGATTCAACGGTCTCTTTTACAAACATCGCAAAATTTTACTGGAATTTTGGTGATGGCAGCCCCATCGACTCGGTAAACCTGAACCCGGTGCATACCTATACAACTGCCGGTGACTATACTGTTATTCAACGAGTGATCGGCGCCGATGGTTGTGAAGCAATCGATTCACAGGTAGTTCGGATCGGGAGTAAGCCGGTTGCAAAATTTGGTTATGTTAATCATTGCATACCCATGCCCCCTTATCCGGCCACACAATTCAGTGATTCATCCTTTGCAACAGTAGGTACGGTGAATAACTGGTACTGGGACTTTGATAATGGACAAACGTCAACGGTACAAAACCCCAGTACAAACTATATTGCCGCAGGGAATAAGATCGTAAAACTGGCGGTTAGGTCACTGGAAGGTTGTGAGTCGGATACCCTGGCCATGACCGCACCGATGTATGCACAACCTGTAATTGATTTTACGTTTACAGATTCTGTATGTGTAGGATCGCCGATGCAGTTTTTTGGAACAGTAAGTTCAAGCAGCCATCCCATTACCAACTGGCTGTGGCGCTTTCCCCCCGATACTACTACCATACGAACTCAAAACGCCACGTATACATTTACTACACCCGGCAACCACAGCGTACTATTTATGGCAACATCGAGTGGCAATGCCGATTGCCTGGGGATGAAGACAAAAAATGTTTTCGTTGCTGATAAACCCCACGCTGCCATCAAAGACCAGTTCGTATGTTCCGACATTGCGATCGTTTTACAGGATTCATCCTACACTACCGATGGTATTTCTATTACCAACTGGTGGTGGGACCTGGGCAACGGGCAATTCTCCACGCAACAAAACCCCACTGTAACATATACCATCTCGGGCCCTGTAACAGTAAAACTGGTGGTTACCAATTCACGAAACTGCATATCAGATACACTGATCAAAACAATAAATGTGCAGCAGAATGCCATCGCCAATTTTGGGTACAGCAGCCCGTTGTGTGATAATGTGGCTGTTCAGTTCAACGATTCTTCCAGCATCAGCGGTGGTACCATTACGCAATGGAGCTGGATACATAATGGAACGGTAATAAGCAGCCAGCAAAATCCTTCCTGGGTTTTTGCTGCCGGAATTCAAACTGTTGGGTTGGTTGTGAATAACATTACCGGCTGCAAAAGCGATACGCTGTATAAAACATTCGTGGTAAATACCAGCCCGGTCATCAGTATGAATTTCAGCAATGCCTGCAATCAAACGCCTGTTTCTTTTACAGGTACCAATATGAACGGCATAGGCATCACCGACTGGAAATGGAATTACGGCGATGGCAATACAGGCAACGGCATCAATACGCAACACACCTATAGTAACGAAGGGGTTTATACCGTAAGTCTTGCTGCCGTATCGGTAAACGGATGTTTATCCGGCACTCTCCAAAAAAATATTGTCATCTACAGTACCCACGCTTTTGCCGGGAACGATACCATTGCCGCTGCAGGCCAGCCTGTTCAGTTACACGCAACCGGCGGAACCAATTATACCTGGACACCCGCTACCGGTTTAAACAACCCGAATATTGGAGATCCGGTTGCAATACTGAGTACAACACAAACATTTACTGTAAAGGCCTTTACGCCGCAGGGCTGCGAAAGTTATGATGATGTAACCGTGAAAATTTATAAGGGCCCGGATATTTACCTTCCCAATGCCTTTACCCCAAATGGCGACGGGCTCAATGACCTGTACAGGGGAATACCGGTTGGCATACAGCAATTTCATTTCCTGAAGATATTCAACCGCTACGGTGAACTGGTATTTTATTCAGCCGATCACCGCAGGGGATGGGATGGCTTATGGAAGGGTAAGAAACAGGAGGCCGGCGTATTTGTGGTCATCGCCAGCGGCACCGATTTCCGGGGTAACCCGGTAAATAAAAAACAGAGTTTTGTGCTGATCCGTTAGCGGATCTGATAAAAAATATTATTTTTCAGAAATAATTCTTTTTAATTCTGCCTGTAATGAAAAGATATACCCTTTTGTTAGTCCTGCTCTTCTTTTCCTTTTTCCTGCAAAGCCAGGACAAACTTCCTTCTTTTGGTAAGGTTGATAAAGCCGACCTGGAAATGAAGGATTGCGACTTTGACCCCGGTGCTGCAGCGCTTGTTTTGTTTGATGTAGGTGAACTGGAGATAAAATATGTCGGTTCTTCAGGCTGGCAGTCGGAAGCGTTTTACCGGATCCGTATCAAGGTCTTAAAGTCAAGTGGAACCGAAAAGGCACAGGTAAAACTCAGGTATTATTCAAAGGAGAGGCTGGAAGAGATCACTAATGTGAAGGGCATATCGTTCAACCTGGATGAGAACGGTAATATTGTTGAAACGGAGATGGAGAACAAAGCCGTATTCGACAAGCCCATCAATAAAGAAAGGTCAGAGATATCTTTTGCCATCCCCAATGTAAAAGCAGGTACGGTATTCGAGTATAAGTACCGTTATGTACGTAAATCTTTCAGCTATATACCTTCCTGGTATTTCCAGACCGAAGTACCGGTAAAATACAGCGCCTATTATCTTAACATACCTGAATTTTTCCAATTCACAGTGCAATCAACCCTGCGACAAAAACTGGAGGACCAAAATAAACGTTCGGGAGACGCAGGTAAATGGTATATCATGCGTAACATCCCCGGCCTGAAAGAAGAGCCGTACAGTGCCGGCATTACAGATTACGTGCAGCGTTTGCAATTCAAATTGTCGAGAATAGTATCCCCTACGTATAACGAGGATTTTCAAACCACCTGGCCACGGATAACCGAGCAGTTGCTGCAAGATGAGGACTTCGGGCTGGCCATTAAGAAGAACCTGCGGGGTACATCCGATCTGGATGCAAAGCTTCTTACGATCACCTCTAAAAAAGAAAGAATACGAACCGTTTACCAGTATGTGCAAATGAATATGCAATGGGATGAATCGTATGGTATCTATTCTGACAAAGGGATAAAAGATGCCTGGGATAAAAAAAATGGTTCGGTAACGGATATCAATTTTATCCTGATACGCCTTTTACGTGATGCCGGCATGAGCGCAAAACCTTTACTGGTGAGTACAAAAGAACATGGTTCCGTCAATACCTTTTATCCATTTTTAAACCAGTTCAATTGTGTGATGGCCTATGTGGAAGATGGCGAGTACGCCTATGTGATGAATGCCGCAGATAAGTACAACCCTTTTCACCTGGTGCCTTATGATATTTTATACACCTACGGCCTGGTGGTGGACAAAGCAAATGGGACCCTGGTGAAATTAGACAGTGACGATAAATTTGAGAACAGTGTATTCTTCTCCTGTGGCGTAGCCGAAGATGGAAAGCTTTCGGGCCAGGCTACCGCCAACAGTTCGGGTTATGCAAGAAATATTCGTTTGCACAAACTTAAGAATGGAAAGCTGAAAGAGTTTTTTGATGAAAACAATGGCATAAACATTAAAGCCGATTCGCTGACCGTAAATAATGAAAACGACGAACTGCTGCCCCTGGAACAAAAGTTGGAATTCAGCGGCAGTATGCAGTCAAGCGGCGATTATTATTTTTTGCCGTACAATATGTTTACCAATCTTGGTAAGAATCCGTTCATAGACGAGAAGCGTGTCACCGATATTGATTTCAATTATCCACGAAAATATATGGTCAGCGGATCCTGGTTCCTTCCCGATAATTTTACGGTAAGCGAATTACCAAAGAATACAAAAATGATACTGCCGGATACCAGTATTATATTGAGCCGGGTGATGCAGCTTGACGGCCGTATTCTCTCGTTCCGGCTTACCATTGATTTCAGGGCATCGGGTTATGCGGCCGAAAGTTATCCCTATATAAAAGAATTCTTCCGGCAGCTTTACATGATACTTGACGAACGAATCGTTTTAAAGAAAAAATAAACCAAGGAGTATGAAGAAAAGATTGTTCTGCTTGCTGGTTTTAGGTGCTTCAGTTATGGTTGCTGCAGCACAGGCAAATACCTATTCGGCCCTGACCATACCCGATTCACTCAAGAAAGGGGCTGATGTAATTACCAGGGAAGAAAACATAAAATTTGTTCTCAAAGATCCAAACAGCGCAAAGTATGAAGTACATGAAGTGTTTACAATATTAAATGAAAGCGGGAAAGGATATTTAACGTTTAAGCAGTATTCTGATAAATTTCAGGTACTGGAGGATGCCGAAATAAAGGTATATGATGCCATGGGAATTAAACGGAATACATATACCAAAAAAGAAATGATGACCCAGGCATATACAGGATCTGGCCTGGTGCCTGAGGGCAAGATTACATATTTTAGCGTAACTGCGCCAGCTTACCCGATTACGGTGGAGATCAATTATGAATTGAGGCATAAAGGCCTCTTTCATTATCCCGGGAATTATTTTCAAGTACCGTATAATTCTGTTCAGCATGCTGTATTTCAAGTAGAGGGTCCTGCAGATCTGCCCATCCGGTATAAAATTTTAAATTGTAATTACCAGCCGGTAATTACCAAGGATGCCGGTAAGGTCTTATATCATTGGGAAGTGAATAACCTTACTGCAATAAAATCAGAACGAAACAGCGGCCCATCAGATAATTACCTGCCACAGGTTCTGTTGGGACCAACAAAATTTCAATTGGACGACTATAATGGAGATATGTCAAGCTGGAAAAGTTTTGGTGAGTGGTACAGCAGCGTATATCTGAAAACATCTGAATTAAAGGACGATAGAAAAGCGTTTTACAACAGCCTTGTGAAGGAAATGAAAACAGACAGGCAGAAGGCCGAAGCCTTATATAATTATCTCCAGAACAATATGCGTTATGTAAGTATACAGTTAGGTATTGGAGGATTAAAGCCATTTCCGGCAAGTTTTGTTGATGATAAGAAATACGGAGATTGTAAGGCCCTGAGCAATTATTTAAGATCAGCTTTAGATGCTGTTGGAGTAAAATCGAATGTAGTAATTATAGAAGGAAGCATGAACCCAAAAACTATTTTTGAAGATTTTCCAATCCACTACTTTAACCACGTTATACTTTGTATTCCCCAGCCAAAAGACTCCATTTGGCTTGAGTGTACCAGTACCACATTGCCCTTTGCTGAACTGGGCCCATGGACAGAGAACCGAAAAGCCATGATGGTTACTGACCAAGGCGGTGTACTGGTGAACACGCCCGTGAGTACTTACCAGAAAAATACCGAAGCAGTAAGAACAGTTATTGAAGTGAATGCAGATGGTGGAGCACATGTAAATACCTCGTGCAGTTTTACCGGGGAAGACAGGGATGAATTGCTGATGCGTTTTCACGATATGAAGGAAGATGAGAAACGTAAATTCTTTTTAACAGAAAAAACCTGGAAACAACCCGACGTATTCAACCTGGGTACCGCCAATAAACTAAGTAACCCGTACTGGCTCAAGGCAGATATGGAATACGAGAAAATATATTCCTTCAATGCGGGATCCAAGCTTTTTTTTGAGCCAAGGCTTTATCCCATTTTTGATGAAGACATTCCCGAGAACAGCAACCGCCTGCGTGATTATCATTTTACCTGCCCTTACCAGGTTCTTGATACCACGGTTTATAAATTCCCGGCAGGATATACATTGGAAAATATGCCAAAGAACCGGTCGGTTAATAAACCCTTTGCGCAGTATACATGTACCTATACCTGGGATGCGGATGCACGAACACTTACATCGGTTGCATCCCTGCAGATGAAAGAAAGGGTGATCAAAGCGGCTGATTACCCTGCCCTGTACGATTTCAGCAAACAGGTGATGGCGGATGTGAATGAGAAAATTGTGATGAAGAAAGAGTAAGATCATTCTTCTACAAAGTCCAGGTCTTTCCCAAAACTTTCTTTTGTAAAATACAAGGCCGCAAAACCGGTAAGCATTACCACTATTCCCAGTATCCATGCCCCGGATACATAATCGGTTACTTTTCGTAATTGCGTAAAGCATAAGATCAGCAACGGCGTAAACCCCCTTACCATATTGGTGATAGAAATGGATGCCGATGCCCTTAAGTTGGTGCCGAATTGCTCCGCAGAGGTAGTGATATATAATACAGAAATACCGGCGCCAAAGCCTAATCCGCCGCAGATGAAATAAAAATATTCCTGCGAAGAGTTATGCTGTGTAAAGAAAAGGAATATAAAAACGGAAGCTATACAATAGAAGATGAACAATGCTTTCTTCCTGCTTTTTAAATAATTACTTAGCAGGCCCGCAGATATATCGCCCAAGCCCAAACCAATGTACTGGTACATGAGTGCATCGCCCGGCTTTATACCTGCAACGCCCATTTTATTACCAAACTGGTCGGCAAATGATACCAGCATGCCAATGATATACCATACAGGCAGTCCGATCAAAATGCCACGCATATACCGGTAAAACCGTTCTTTGGAAGTGAAGAACTTTAAAAAATTTCCCAACTGTACCGGCGACCTTTTTATGGAATGATACATGCCGCTTTCTGCAACAGCGATCCGCATGATCAATAAAACAAGACCCATACCACCCCCGATAAAATACAGCATGCGCCAATCGCCGATCGTTTTGTAAAGTAAGGCAGCCGTTATGCCACCCAATACACCAGTGGTTGCAATGATGGTAGCAGCCAGCCCTCTTTTTTCTTTGGGTAAGATCTCGCTGGTTAACGTAATGCCTGCCCCTAGCTCCCCGGCCAGGCCGAAGCCGGCAATAAAACGGATGATGATATATTGCGGCAGCGTTTCAACAAAACCATTTGCGATGTTGGCAAGCGAGTACAATAAAATGGAACCAAACAACACTTTCAGTCTTCCTTTTTTATCGCCGAGTATTCCCCATACAATACCGCCCAGCATCATGCCGATCATTTGTATACTGATGAGCAGTTCGCCTTTAGTTAGGATCTCCGCTTCGGAGAGGCCAAGTTCGCGAAGACTGGGTTTGCGGACAATACCAAACAGCAACAGGTCGAATACATCCACAAAAAATCCCAGGGCCGCAACAATTACGGCCAGCGATATTAAACCCGGTTGCTTTTTATTCATGAAATGATCGTTGCAGGTATCAACAAATTTAAGCAGAAATGCTTTTCATCATCCTGGCTAAAAACTCATGCAGGTCATTCATGGTCTTTATATCCTGTACGATCAGGATCCCGTTCTTCCCCACCTGTTTCAACTTTCCTTTGTTGGTGCCTGTTTGTAAAAACTGCAGGATGCCGTTGAAGGTAGCACTCTGGAAATAAGGAGAATCCGGGTTGCCTACAAAGAAACATCTCAGGGTTTCATTCTTCAGCAGCATTTTTTCAAAACCCAGGTCAACGGCTAAGCGGCGGCAACGTACGGTGGTAAAAAGATCTTCCACCTGTTCGGGTATCGGGCCAAAGCGGTCCGTCATCTCGGTATGAAATGCAATCAGGTCATTTTCTGTTTCACAATTATCCAGCCTTGAATATAAACTCAGTCTTTCAGTGATACTTTCCACGTAACTATCCGGTATCAGTATCTCCAGGTCGGTATCAATGCTGCAGTCGGTCACAAAATCATCCTGCTGCTGTATCTCTGCTTTGAACAGGTCTTTAAATTCGGAACGTTTCAATTCACGGATGGCTTCATCCAGTATCTTCTGGTACATTTCAAAACCGATCTCGGCAATAAAACCACTTTGTTCTCCACCCAGCATATTGCCGGCACCACGGATGTCGAGGTCACGCATGGCTATCTGGAAACCACTGCCCAGTTCGCTGTATTGCTCCAGCGTACTTAACCGCTTACGACTGTCAACCGGTAAGGTACTCATCGGCGGCGCAAACAGATAACAAAAAGCTTTTTTATTACTGCGGCCAACCCTTCCTCTTAATTGATGCAGATCACTTAGCCCGAATTGGTGGGCATTGTTTACGATGATGGTATTCACATTCGGAATGTCTACGCCACTTTCTACAATGTTTGTACAAACAAGTACATCGTATTTTTTATCCATGAAGTCGAGAATGGTATCTTCCAGCTGATCGCCTTCCATTTGGCCGTGAGCATAGGCAATGCTCAGATCAGGGCAAAGACCCTGGATCAGGCTTTTCATTTCCCCCAGCCCCTTTACCCGGTTATGTATAAAGAAAACCTGTCCGCCTCTTTCAGTCTCATAATAAATGATATCCCGGATGGCATCTTCATTAAATACCATCACTTCGGTTTGTATGGGTTGCCGGTTGGGTGGCGGTGTATTGATGATGCTCAGGTCTCTTGCACCCATCAGGCTGAACTGTAATGTCCGTGGAATAGGAGTGGCGGTCAGCGTAAGTGAATCAACCGTTGTTCTCAGTTGTTTTAATTTTTCTTTTGCGGCTACGCCAAACTTCTGTTCTTCATCAATGATCATCAGCCCAAGGTCTTTGAACTTTACTTCTTTGTTAAGCAGGGCATGGGTGCCGATGATGATATCGATCTTTCCTTCGGCTACTTTCTGCAGCGTTTCTTTTTTCTGTTTGGCCGATTTGAAGCGGTTGATGAAGTCAACGGTTACCGGGAAATCTTTCAGCCGGTCGCCAAATGTTTTATAATGCTGGTAAGCAAGAATGGTGGTAGGTACCAATACGGCAGCCTGTTTTCCATCGCAGCAGCTTTTAAAAGCGGCACGGATGGCAATTTCTGTTTTACCGAACCCAACATCGCCGCAAACCAGCCGGTCCATAGGAGATGGTTTTTCCATATCCCGTTTTACATCATCGGTGGCTTTTGCCTGGTCGGGCGTGTCTTCATAAATAAAACTTGCTTCCAGTTCGGTTTGCATGTAGTTATCCGGTCCGTGGGCAAAACCTTCCTGTGCCTTGCGTTGGGCATAGAGTTTTATCAGGTCGGTGGCAATATCCTTTACCTGGCGCTTGGTCTTATCTTTCAGTTTGTTCCATACATCGCTGCCCAGCTTATTCATTTTCGGAATGGTACCTTCCTTACCACTGTACTTGCTGATCTTATGCAGTGAAGAGATATTTACATACAGCAGGTCGCCGTCTTTGTATTGAATGCGAACGGCTTCCTGCATCTTTCCATTGGCTTCTATCTTTTGCAAACCACTGTAAACCCCCACGCCGTGATCGATATGCGTTACATAATCTCCCGGCTGCAACTCCCTCAGCATTTTCAGCGTAAGCGCCTTATTCTTGCTGAATGCCTGCTTTACCCGGTATTTATGGTATCGCTGAAATATCTGGTGATCGGTATAACAAACCAACTTCAGGTCATCGTCAATGAATCCTTCATGAATGGAAACCGGAACAGGGATCACATTGATCTCTGCTTTCAGGTCAACAAAAATGGTATGCAGCCGCTCCAGTTGTTTGGGATTATCAGCAAAAAGATAAATGCTGTATTTCTTCGACTCGTATTCTTTGAGGTTCTTTATCAACAGGTCGAACTGGCGGTTGAAGGCGGGTTGCTCTTTGGTTGAAAAACTGATTTCAGGTTTGAGGTTTGAGGTTTGAAGTTTGTTTGCGAAGTAAGCCTTCGTTCCAAATTCAACGATATGCCTCTGTTTGATCTGCTCTTCAATAACAACAGCCTTTACAAAATCTTCTTCTCTTACATCTTTTTTCTCAGTAAGTTCTTCTGTTTCATCAGGCTCTTTATCAACCATAAACCCCAAACTCCAAACTCCAAACTCCTCCTCCTGCTCTTCTATCTTGTCTTTAATGAATTCCCAGTCCTGCATCCATACAACCGTATTTTCCGGTAGAAATTCCCATAAGGAAACTTTTTCGCCGCTGTCAAATTGTGTTTCCACATTTGGAATGATGTTCACCTGCAGCAATTTCCTTTCGCTTAATTGTGTTTCGGGATCAAAGATGCGGATGCTGTCTACCTCATTACCAAACAACTCAACCCGGTAAGGTTTTTCATTGCCGAAGGAATAGATATCCAGGATACCACCCCGTATGGCAAACTGCCCGGGTTCATATACAAAATCGGTTCGTTTGAAACCATAGCTTACAAACTTCTCGTAAATGCCATTGGTATCCAGTTCATCGCCCTGTTTAATGGAGATGATGTTTGCCGAAAGTGTTTTTGGAAGCACCACTTTTTCAAACAAGGCTTCGGGGTAAGTGATGATGGCGCCCACCCTGTTATCACCCAGTGGGTTTGCAAAGCGGGTGAGGCATTCTGTCCGCAGCATCACATGACTGGGGTTCAGCAGCTGGTAATTCTTCTTATTTTTGAAAGAAGAAGGGAAATAGAAAAGGTTCAGGGCCCCGGAGATATTTTCCAGGGTATTATGAAAATAGGCCGCTTCTTCGGCATCCCGTAAAATGATGACGTGATTTAACTGCGAAGTGGCGGGATGGTTAAAAACAGTGGAAACAACAAAGGGAGTAATGCTGCCATGCAGCCCCGAAAGGTGGATCTGTTGGGGACTGGACGCAATTACCCGGTCCGCTATGGTAAAACAGCGGCTGTCATTTGCGTACTCCTTCAACAGCATTTCCAGGTTCATCCGGGCGGCAAAGATAGGTTGAATACCGCTTAAGTATAAATTATCGTCACAACGGCAATACGGGGGGCAGCAAAACCGTTATTCCCCTTGTCTTATCATGGTTTTTGTACATATTTTTTATCATCACCCGTTTTAAGGAAGATCCAATAGCATACCGGTACATGAAAAAAAGCTGCTTATATTTTTTATTCTCATTTTTTTTAACCGGCCCGGCAAGGGTGGCGGCCCAAAATAATGACCTGCCTGTGCGTTTCAGGGCAGGCGATTTTATTACCGGTAATAACATACAAAGACAGAATTTTCAGCAGAATAACCTGCAGGCTTCTTTTTACAATAATGATTATTATGTACTGCTGCAATTCTCTCAACTGCCTTCGCCCGAAGTAAAGCAAATATTAAAAGCTGCCGGAGTGCAATTGCTGGACTATATACCGGGCAATGCTTACTTAGCTACCGTAAAAAAGGATTTTGATTTTACCACGGCCGGCAGGTATGCCATTGTTTCTGCCAACACCATTCCTTCTTTTTATAAAATTGACAAAGACATTTTTTCTTATAAAGTAAAAGACGACAAGGTTGTTGCCGTAAATTATTATACATCGCTCAACAGAACGATCGTTATGCAGGAGTTGCAAAAAGCCGGAGCGGAGATCGTTACCACAAAATTTACAAATACCAATGTAATATTCATCCGGCCAAGCCAGGCAGATATCAATGTAATCGCAGCAATACCTTTTGTAAGTTTTATCAGTCTGCAATCACTCACCGACAAACCGTTGAATTATAAAAGCACTGCCCTTCACGGCGTAAGCAGCCTGCTTTCTCCATCGGGAAGAAACTTAAGCGGTAAAGGCATTGTTGTTGGTGTGGGAGATAACTCTGAGCTGGCCACTGCACATATTGATTATATGGGAAGAGTGATCAGCCGGGTACCCTTCCCGATAAGTTTTCACGGCATTCATGTGGCCGGAACGGTGGGTGGGGGAGGAATACTCAATCCCAAGTATAAAGGAATGGCGCCACGGTCAACCATAGTTGGACAATACCTGAGTGATATCATCACCAATACGCCTGCCTATGTTACGGATTACAATATGATCGCCACCAATAACTCGTACACAGCGGCTGATGACAGTTGTGCCGGAAGTGGTTTGTACGATGTGATCAGTAACTATACCGATGACCAGATGAAAACCTATGAGCAGGTATTGCATGTTGTTTCAGCCGGTAATGATGGCTCTTACATCTGTTCGCCATATCCTGCATCATTCGCCACCATCAAATCCGGCTACCAGTGTGCAAAGAATGTTTTAACGGTGGGCGCCATGGATTCTGTTTATGCCATCGCCGGTTTCAGCAGCCGTGGACCCGTTAACGACGGAAGAATAAAACCCGAGATCATTGCCGATGGTGTTAATGTTTATTCCACCAGGCAATTCAATACATACGGATTTAACAGCGGCACCAGTATGTCGGGCCCCGTTGTTGCCGGCGCTGTTACCATATTAAATGAACAATACCGTAAATTAAACGGCAATGCAATACCCAAAGCTTCTTTACTAAAAGCATTGCTTTGCAATAATGCCGAAGACCTGGGCAATCCCGGTCCGGATTATACATTTGGTTTTGGTATGCTCAATGCACGCAAGGCGGTGGAAGCAATGGAAGGCAACCGGTATTTTATAAGCAGCACCACTCCTTCAACAAATAGCATTGTTGTTCCGGCAGGGGTAAGACGATTGAAAGTGATGTTGTACTGGGCCGATCCTGCCGCTGCACCCAATGCAGCCAGTACGCTTGTCAATGATCTTGATCTTACGGTTACTGCACCGGGGCCGGCCACACATCTTCCATTGATATTAAATGCTGCACCCGCGAATGTAAATGCAGATGCAATACCTGGCGCCGACCATATAAATAATATTGAACAGGTGGTGATCGATAATCCTGCTGCAGGAAGCTATGATCTTAATGTAAATGCCTTCGCCCTGCCACAGGGTCCGCAGGAATATGTGCTCACTTATTCGATGGAGATGAATGGCGTTACTGTTGACTACCCGTTTGGCGGAGAGACTGTTGTTCCCGGAGAAATTGAAACCATACGGTGGACAGCTTATGGCGATGAATCAAATACATTCACCCTGGAATATTTTGATGGAACTTCCTGGAACCTGATCAATAATAATGTACCTGCCACAGCAAGATCATATTACTGGACGGTTCCTTCAACCGTAAACAATAATTACCGCATCCGCGTAAGCAGGAATTCATCTGCCTATACCGGTCAAAGCAATTATGATTTTGTGGTGATCGGCCAGCCAACGGTAAACACACCACCCACGGTTCCCTGCGAGGGTTTTGTTCAGTTGGATTGGTCGGCCGTTACCGGCGCCACATCCTATGATATCTGGCAGATGAAAGCTGATACGATGGCCATCATCGGCAATACAACACTGCTTACTTACCTGGTACCCGGCTTAAACAGTTCCACCGCATATTGGTTTGGCGTAAGTGCAAAGAACGGAACGGTAAATGGAAGAAGATCGATCTCCCGAACGATAACGCCTTCATCCGGCGCATGCAGTTTGTCAAACTTCGATAACAACTTTAAAGCAGTTTCCATCAGTGCCCCGGTTACCGGAAGGCAACTCACTTCTTCTGCATTAACCGCTGCAGAGCAAATACGATTCACCATTAAGAACCTGGACAATGCGGTATCGTCCGGTAACTACGACCTGTATTACCAGGTAAACGGTAATGCACCGGTGATGGAAAGCAGTTCGGTTGCTGTGAATGCGCTTGCCACCCGGTTATATACATTCACTGCCACCGCCGATCTTTCGGCAACAGGTATATATATCATTAAAGCATGGGTTAAGAAAGCAGGCGATACGCAGGTACTGGACGATACGGTTTCTGTAACGATCAAGAACCTGGCAAACCCCTTGCTTGCACTTCCGCAAACAGAGGGTTTTGAAACAGCGCTTGCAAAAGAGTATACTATAAATACCACCGGGCTTGATAGTATTGATAAAGTAGATTTTAAAACCAATACTATAAGAGGCAGAGCAAGAACTTTTGTGAACACCGGTTTTGCCCACAGCGGAAACAGGGCGATCACCTTAGACCAGTTTGTGTACAATGCGGCCTTAACAACCGACAGCATGCTGATGACCTATAACCTGAATAATTATATCTCGGGCAACCAGTTGCGCATTGATTTTTATTACAAGAATCATGGCCAGGATAATAATCCCAATAATAAAGTATGGATACGGGGCAGCGATACAAAACCCTGGGTGCTTGCTTACGATCTTGTTGCCAACCAGGCTGCATTGGGACAGTGGAAGCATGCGGTTATTAATGTCAATGATGTATTGGATACGGTTGTTCCTGCACAGCCAATAAGTACCAGTTTCCAGGTAAAATTCGGGGAGCAGGGTAACACATCTGCCAACAATGTAAATATCATCATCGACCAGGATGATGGATATACTTTTGATGATGTAAGTGTTAAAGAAGCGGCAAATGATATCGGTATACTGAATATTGTATCGCCGTCAATAACAGGATGTGGACTATCCGGACCTCAACCTGTTTCATTGCAGGTAAAAAATTACAGCAGTACAACATTTACCAATGTACCTGTTTATTACCGGGTAAATGGCGGAGCGCCTGTAATGGAAACCATTGCATCCTTAGCACCGGGAGTATATACACATACATTTGCTGCACCCGAAAATCTTACTATTAATACCGACTACAGTTTCGATTTCTGGGTGAATGAACCAACGGATAACTATCCTGATAACGACAGTGTGCTGAATTATTCATTCCATACCAGCCCGGTAATAAATACATTTCCTTATTTAGAGGGATTTGAAAGTACCGACGGAAGCTGGTACAGCAAAGGTTCTAACAACAGCTGGCAATGGGGTACGCCGGGTAAAGCCACTATCAATAAAGCCGCCAATGGAACAAAAGCATGGGTAACATCTGTAGCAGGCAATTATAAGAACAATGAACTGTCGTATTTGTATTCGCCCTGTTTTAACCTGAGCGGAATGACGCAGCCGGTCTTATCCTTCAGCCATATTTTTGAGATAGAAGACGGCACTCCGGCCGATTATAACTGGGTGGAATATTCAACCAACGGCGGAGTAACCTGGACCCGTTTGGGAACGAATGGTGTTGGAACAAACTGGTATAATGATCCTACCGGGAAAAATCAATGGCGTCCATCCCTTACCACCTGGCATGTGGCCAGCACCAATATTCCCACCACGGCAAGTAATGTGCGTTTCCGGTTTGTTATGTCGAGCGATATGGGCATTAATCTCGAAGGAGTGGGCATTGATGATATTCATGTATTTGACAAAGCGCTTATTTATGATGTTGCTGCAACAGTAACGGGGATAACACAAAACGTAAGCGGATCAAACTGGGTACATTTTACAGCCAGTGGAAAAAGAGTGGCTTCCATCAATGCCAATGGGTTTGACCTCGGCAGCACTACCGTGGATGTATATCCATATACCGGTGCTGTGCGAACGCAGAACAATCAATATTATTTAGACCGGAATATTGCGATCCGGCCAACCAACGCACCTGGCGGATATGCTTCAGTACGTTTTTATTTTACGGATCTGGAAGCAAAGAATCTGCTGGCAGCCGCCGGTTGCGGCACCTGTACCAAACCCAATGACCCGTATGAATTGGGTGTAACCAAGTACAGTGGAACAGCCATAGAAGAGAACGGTACCCTGGCCGATAACGCCAGTGGGGCCTATATGTATATACTGCCTGCCAATACCGATATCATACCCTATGATAACGGCTATTATGCCGAATACCCGGTAAATAGTTTCAGTGAATTTTGGCTCAACAATGGCGGAACAACCGGCGACCAGCCGCTGCCCATCAACCTGGTTTCTTTTGAAGCGATCAAACAAAGTAGCAAGGCATTGCTGCGATGGACCACTTCAAATGAAGCGAACAGCAGTCATTTTATTGTTGAACGAAGCGCCGATGGTATGCATTATACTTCCATCGGAACGGTTCCTGCAAGGAATACAAACGGCAGTAACTACTATAATTTAACCGACGTACAACCCATTGCCGGCCTCAATTATTACCGCCTGAAGATGGTTGATAAAGACAATACGTTTCAATATTCACCCATCCGGAAGATCAACTTTAATAATGCAGGCGATGATATAATGCTGTATCCAAACCCGGTCATTAATTCAACATTGTTTGTTGCTTCTTCAGGAAATTGTACCCATGCATTGTTGTATGATGCAACCGGCAAGCTCATCAAAACCTTTGCGCTGCAGGGAAGAAGTAATACGCTGAATCTTGCAGGAATAGCCAAAGGGGTTTATCAACTGAAAGTTTTCACAAACGATTCTGTAAAAACAGAAAAAATACTCGTTCAATAATAGCGATCGGTTTATAAAACACCTTCTATGTGTGCTATGTTCCTGTGTGGTTCAATTGTTTTTACTAAACACCGGTATTAGTTTTCCCTTTCACGAAAGTATTTTTATTCCATTTCTTTGTACCTTTCGCACAAACATAATTAATGGCATTACAACCATGGCGAACCGGTCATGTTACCCGGATAGAAAATGAGACAAAAGATACCAGGCGGTTCTGGATACAGGTTCCCGAATTAACTTCCTTCGATTTCAGTCCCGGCCAGTTTGTTACCCTCGATCTTCCCATTCACGAAAAATCAAATAAGCGCTGGCGCAGTTATTCCATCGCCTCCTGGCCCGATGGCAGCAATATTTTTGAGCTGGTAATTGTATTAGACAGGAGGGGAGCCGGCACCAACTATCTTTTCGAAAATGTGACCATCGGTTCAACGGTTACCTTCCGTGGACCACAGGGTGTTTTTACATTGAAAGAGCCATTGGACAAAGAGATATTCTTTATCTGCACGGGCACGGGCATCGCCCCCTTCCGCAGTATGGTAAATCATATAAAGAATAACAACATACCACATCGCGGCATCAATCTCATATTTGGCTGCCGCACAAAAGATACCCTGCTATATTATAATGAGATGAAAGCCCTGGAAGCAGTAATGCCGGACTTCAGGTATGTACCGGTTTTATCCCGGGAAGAATGGGAGGGGAGAACAGGGTATGTGCACCCCGTTTATGAAGAGCTTTGTGCAGCTAAAAAGCCCGCTAACTTTTTTTTATGCGGATGGAAGGGCATGATCGATGAGGCAAAGCAAAAGATCATGGACATGGGCTATGATAAAAAAGATATTCATGTGGAGATATACGGGTAATGGTTCCTGTGTTTGGTAAAACCATGATCAGTATCATCCCTGAAAATGATAAATACCATAGCTGCAGGTGCGATCGCTGAAACCAATTTTTCATTAACTTGTACCATCAAAAATCCTTCATTCAATAACTGATCTCTTATGGGTGCATCTTCCATGATCGTTTTGATTATCGCAGGGCTTGCTTTCTCCATCATCGCTGTTTTAGTTGCCCGGTTCATGACCAGGGGAACAAAGAACCCGCAGAAAGGAGAACCATACGAATGCGGTATTCCCACAAAGGGAAAGACCTGGATACAATTGAATGTAGGATACTACTTATTCGCCCTTATATTTTTAATTTTCGATGTAGAATTGATATTCATCTTCCCCTGGGCCGTAGTGGCAAAGAACGTGGGATGGGTTGCCCTGGTGGAGATCATTATCTTCTTTTTCATTTTATTTATCGGGTTTCTTTATGCACATAAAAAAGGCGCTTTGAAATGGAAGTAACACCAAACACAGCTCATAAAGATTTTCCCGGGCAGATACATGAAACGCCGGGTGGCGGTATTGTATTAAGCAAACTGGATGATGTGATCAACTGGGCAAGGTCGAACTCTTTATGGCCGCTTACGTTTGCCACCAGTTGCTGCGGTATTGAAATGATGGCCGTTGCTTCTGCCAAATATGATTTTTCGAGATTTGGTTTTGAAGTGGCCCGTGCCTCACCGCGCCAGGCCGATGCTGCTATCTCAAGGCTATCGTCCCTATCTGCGCTCACTGCTGCGGTGCTTGCC
>DAOLIP010000033.1:0-32198 GCA_035328475.1 Ferruginibacter sp. | reverse complement strand
TTCTCAACACCCACACACATTTTATCATTTACCATAAAACAAAGCCCCCCGAACATTTTTTTCTCTTCGGTTATTTTATGAGTAAGAGATATCATTTCTCTTACCCTGTCGGCCAGCTTTTCATTGTAAGCCATAATGCCTGTTTATGAGTTGATGACGTTTTGCAGCTTTTCGTCCCGGTTCCTCAGGTCGACCCCTCCTTCCAGCAGCGATTTGAGATTTGCTAAATAAAATGTCCATCCTGTTTTACAACCCAGGTGCCAGTAATGCATGCCCTCATCGGTAATAGGAATATTGCTTTGCAGCAATTCAACAATGTTCTGCCCCAGCTCATTTTTAAGGGTTACTGTACAATCTCCTGCTTTTCCAAAACTGAATTTAAAAATATCCTTTCCATTGCAATCCAGAATGGATCCATGCTCTG
Source organism: Ferruginibacter sp. (assembly GCA_035328475.1). GTDB lineage: Bacteria > Bacteroidota > Bacteroidia > Chitinophagales > Chitinophagaceae > Ferruginibacter. The sequence goes on along the minus strand of DAOLIP010000033.1, from coordinate 31,774 downwards.
TTGTCTCATCGCTCCAGCCATGCCAGCGCCAGGTATAGGTATCACCCGGCTGCACGGGTTCGCTGCCGGTCCTTACATTTCCATCCGGCTTTTTGTATTCGCTCAAGCGAAGGAACCAGTATTCCATTCCTTGCCGGGTAGCCCAGCACCAATATAATTTTTCGATGGGAGCGTTTATGTTTATCCTGGTAACAAACCGGCTCCAGTCATAATTACCCATACTATTACATTTAAAGGTTTATTGATTTACTTCCATAGCAGATGCCTTCATAAAATTTTCTTCAGTAGCCTCTTTTCCTGTATCTGCATCCACCAGTATTTTCCAGGTTCCGTTTTCTTTCTCCAGCACCACAAAAAATCTTCCATAATATGACCGGGAGTCTTTTCCTTCCTGTTTAATTGTTCCTTTATAATAACCGCTTTCCCATGCGTTGGCTCCATTACTTATCCGTTTATCAAACCGCAGTTCAAAGATCCAGTCGTTTTTTTTCTTTTCAATATGGCTGTTTGCTTCAACAGCCGGGAAGTATTTTCCAAAATCCAGCAACACCCCCCTGTCAATTTCAACCCGGGTGATGCGTTTGCTGTGCAAAGCACTGAAGGCCGTTCTATCGCCCGAAACAAGATGGGTTACAAATGGTTTCCACACCTGTTCATTGATCTCTTTCACCCATTTCAAACTATCTGTTTGTGCTGTTGCACCGAAAGAAAACAGGACAGCATTGAGCAGGAGTATTTTTCGCATAACGGTCGTTTTATTGTGGAACGCTGTGCAGGCCAATGCGGTTGCCTTCGGTATCGGTTATCACAGCCATAAAACCATACTCGGGACTTATCTCTGTTTTAGGCACCACGATACTGCCCCCGGCGGCCTGCACCCTGTCAAGTATGTTTTGCACATCGGGATTGCCGTTCAGGTAGATCAACGGCCCTTCGGTGGCAGATGCCTTGTGAAAACCGCCGCTGTCAACCAATGCGCCACCTACCTGGGTCATCATATCGTCCAGGGGAAACATGCGCATTTTAATATTGGGCAGGTCCATGGGCATCATGCTGATACTAAAGATGGCTTCATAAAATTTTTGTGCCCGGTTGATGTCGGTGGTTGGTATCTCAAACCAGCTGATCGCATTTTGCATGTTGTTCAGTTTTAGTGTTGTTTTTTATTTATTAATAGTCGACATATCTGTATTCCATATTTCCCGGAATAATTTCCATTTGCCATCTTCTTCTTTCCAGAGGGCAATGAATTTCCCTTTATCAAAACTTCCCCCCCTTCCATCGGGGAAATTATAGGAACCCTCTTCCACCACCAGTTCTTCATTCCCATAAAAATTTCCAGGTGGCAAATCGATCTTTGCTTCCTTATTTGTGCCGTTTTGATAAAAGAAACTTCGGATAGAATCCCTGCCCTTTACAGCAGCCACTCCCGGAGAGTAGACCTCGGCATCCCTGCAATAACGGGCATTGTAATACCCCGTATCGTTGGTCATAAACCTTTCGCTGTAAGATTTATTCATTTCCATGATATGGGCCTTTACCGTTTGTATGTCAAATTGTTTTTCCGGTTCTTTTTTCCCGGGGTTGCTGCATGCGGCTGTGGATGCAATTACAGAGAACAGAAAAAGTTCTTTCATTTTTTTACTTTTTATTGTTGCAGATCTCAAGAAATTTCCTTTCGTCCAGTTCCAGTGCCTTAAACCCCCCAGGTTCATCTTTGATCATCGTTGCGGTTCCTTTCATACTGAAATATTTAAAGCGGTGTTCCATTTTCAATATTAATCCCCCTCCGGATTTTTCTCCATACACATCCCAGTTATAAGCCCGGTGTTTCCGATAGGTGCCGGGAGCAACTTTATTTTCCTTGCTTATAAAATATTTTACCCACGAGTTTTCTTTCTGCAATTCCAGAACCGAGCAGTTCTGTCCCAGTATCTTTTCATCGGTATCGTATAGCCTCCAACCGGCAACAGAATCTGTTGCAACTGCATAATCCTCACATTCATAACCAGACCTCCCGCCTGCCAGTGAAAGAGCTTTGTTCAGGTTACCCGAATAATAATAAGTAAGGGTGTCTTTTCCCAGGAATTGGCTTTGATAATTATCCAGGTCGTACCGGAATATCCCTTTTGCCGGCCTTGCCTTCGTCAGCGAATCAGTATTCAATGAATCACTGCTGTAGGTGTAAGCGTATTCAATGCTGCCGGTAAAGTAATCCTGCCTGCCCTTGTTACCACACCCGGTATGAATAAGCAAGACCATCAGCATATAAAGATACCTGTATTTCATTTTTTTCTCCTGTACTCCAGGTCGTATTCGGTTGCCCAGGTGATTCCATTGTCTTTAGATATTTCTCCGTGTTGCCGGAGCTTCGCAGGACTTAGGTTCGTAAAGGTCATTTTTCGTATGGCCATTGTGTCTTTACTTATTTTAAACGGGGTGGAGGAAAAGATGATCTGGTTGTTCTCAAATTTTCCCTGCATGTATTCATTGGTTCCTCCTGCATTATCAACCCAGGTTTGCTGCCATTGTTTAGTAGTGGCATTGTAGGTATTAAAACTTTTGCCTGCATAGCGGAGACCCTGTTGAACAGACGCACTGGTCCATTCTTCCAGTATGATACAACTATCCAGTATCAGGCTTATTTTGCTGTCACCGGCCTTTTTCCCATTTACGCCAAAAGCTTCCCATTCGCCTATCCAGAAATCGAACTGCCGGTATTCGGGCCGGCTGCAGGGGAGTTTGCTGCTTTGTGCATTGGCGGCAGAAAGCAGGGTGCTGAAAATGATGAGTGTAATTATTTTTTTCATGTTAGCTTTTGCAGAAGACAATAAAATGTTTACAATGGCTTCTTTTCCCGTCATGCTATATTTCCGTTTATCATTCTATAACCGCAGGGCCTGTAAACTTATTTTCTATTTCAAAGTAAGAAATTAAAAATAAACAAGTGCCGCTTTTTTACAAGCGGCGATGCTCCCGTTCAATATTTTCCATAAAAATTTATTTGCGGTACGTTTACCAATTTTTAACAATTGAATTGTGCAAACAGAAAGGCTGGTTCATCCTTAATACAAATCAACTGTTATGCAACTGCCCGCCCTTTTTAAAGACGCCCGCTATTTCCAGATCATCTTTCAGTCTGCCTTCTTAAGTTATGGCCTCTTCTTCCTGCATTGGGATAATGAAGCATGGCTTTATACCACTTATTTTATCACAAGCCTCATCAGCCAGTTCATTTGTGAACTTATTTTTGGTAAAAAAGATGTTGTCCTATGGCAGCGTTATAAAAAAGGTATTCCCTCTGTTCTTATATCCTCGTTCGGGTTGAGCCTGCTGTTAAAAACAAATTTGCTATGGGTGGCGGTGCTGGCAGCGGTTATTTCCATCTTGTCTAAATACATCATCCGCATTAAAGGCAAGCATATTTTCAACCCATCGGCATTGGGCATTACCGTTGCCGTTTTATTTACAGGCAGTGCGTGGATAAGCCCTGGCCAGTGGGGAAGCGGCGTAGTGATATTGTTTGGAGTATTAAGCCTCGGGTTTATCGTTACTACCCGGGTTCAAAAGCTGGATGTGAGTCTTGCCTTCTTAGGAACATTTGCTGCACTGCTGTTTGCCAGACAGATCATTTACCTGGGCTGGCCCATGGATCATTTTCTTCAGTCGGTAAGTACCGGCAGCCTCTTGCTTTTCTCTTTCTTTATGATCACCGACCCCCGCACAACACCCAATCATAGTATGGCAAGAATAATATGGAGCGCTGCTATTGCTGCGGTAGCTTTCTACTTAAGCGCTTTCAAATTCATGAACGGGGCTCCCATATTTGTACTGGTACTGGCCCAACCATTGGTACCCTTACTCGACAGGCTGTTCAAATCCAGGAAATTTGAATGGGGCTCTTCTAAAAAATATACGCCGCAGGAAGAAAATTTTCTGCGAACGGTCTACAGCAGATTTGTAATGTAATTATTCAACTCAAATAATAATTTATGAAAAAGAAAATTCTGATCATTGGGGGATTTATTGCCCTGTCACCGGTACTGTTCTCTTTTTGCGGTTTTTATGTAAGCAAGGCCGATGGTACGCTAAAGAACAAGACCAGCCAGGTGATCCTGGTAAGGGATGGTAACAAAAATGTGATCACCATGTACAACGATTTTAAAGGCGATACCAAAGATTTTGCCATGGTAGTGCCTGTACCGGTTGTACTGAAGAAGGACAATATCAAAGTGGTGGACCAGTCCATTTTTCAAAAACTGAACGATTACAGTGCACCACGGTTGGTGGAATACTGGGATCAGAATCCATGTTATGAGTATGAAAGCATGAGAAAATCTGCGGCGGCTGACAAGTCACTGAATGAGGTAGTTGTTACATCTGCATATGGTACTAAGAGAAGCGCCCGGTCGGTTACTGTTGAAGCCAAATACCTCGTTGGCGAATACGATATTTTGATCCTGAGCGCCAAGGAAAGCAGCGGTTTAAAAGACTGGCTGAATGAGAATGGGTATAAGATACCTGCGAATGCAGAGGAAGTGCTGGATCCTTACATAAAAAGCAATCTCAAATTCTTTGTGGTAAAGGTGAATGAAAAAGAAAAGCAGAAGCTGAATAATAATTTTCTTCGTCCCATACAGATCAGTTTTACTTCTCCCAAATTCATGCTGCCTATCCGCCTGGGTATGGCCAATGCCGATGGCGACCAGGACCTGATCGTATATGCATTTACCCGTAAAGGAAGAATTGAATGCACCAATTACCGGAATACGAATATCACCACCAATAAAAATATCCCCTTGTTTGTACAAAAGAACTTCGGCGCTTTTTACGGCAACTTATTTACGCAGCAGTGGAAGAACGAAGATAAAAGCGTGGCCTTCCTGGAATACGCCTGGAATGTTACCCCCATCAACCAGATGAAATGCGATCCCTGCGTAGGCAACCCGCCAACGGAGCAAGACCTGGTGCAGAGCGGTATTTGGTGGCTCAATGGAAAAGACTGGAGCGACTACAGTGATCTTGATAATGATGAGCCGGATGACGGTAACAGGAATGTTCATTTCACCCGTTTACATTTCCGTTACAACCGCAAGTCATTTGCACAGGACCTGATGTTCCAGGTAACGCCCAACAAAGAGAATTTCCAGGCAAGGTATATCATCACCCATCCTGCCAGTGGAAATTTTGATTGCGACGCAGGCAGGAAATATTTACAGGACCTGAAGCAAAGAAGAAAGAAAGAACTGCAGGAACTGACCCGTCTTACCGGTACGGATATCAACAACTGGCAGGAAGATGCGATGGCGAAAAATGACGAGACCGAAAACACCGATGTGCAGTACGCAACCCTGATACCGGTATACAAACAGGATATGGAGAACAAAAGCGCTGCACCAACTGGAATTATTTTATTAAGTATTACCGTTTTAGGCGCAGCAGGAGTAATGCGCTGGAAAGGTTTGGTTTAGGTAGGTTTCTTTTGGGAATTTGGCTCAAGGCCCTGCAGCAATGCGGGGCTTTGAAATAATAAAAAAGGCCCCGCCAAAGCGGGAGCCCTTTTATTCGCATTCACCTTTAAACTATTGTCCGCCTCCTCCAGCTGGCCTTTGCGGCCTCAAAGAAGGTTCAATTTCGTCTTTCCATTGTTTCATTTGCGCCTCCGTAAATATCTCTTTTAACTTGGCGTCTCGTGCGTCGGCTAATTCCTTACGCTTGGCCATCATGGCATCACGGTCGCCGCCGTTCGCTCTTATTTCATCCATTGCTTTTTGCTGCGCATTGATGTAATCAGTAATGATCGCATCCGATTTTACTTTTGTGGCAGCGTCCAGGTTCAGTGGCGCCATTTTTTCAATGGTGAATTTTATTCTTTCTTCAGGGGTCATACGCTGACCACCGCCGCCCTGTGCATTTACCGTGGTAACGCTGATAACTGCGGCAGACATCATTAATAACAATTGTTTTTTCATTTTATTCAAATTAAGGTTTACGATGTGGTGAATTATTAAATTTTTAATTAGCCGGCCTCTTCTTTCCCTCGCCGCCCCTGCGGTTCAGTATTTTTACAAACAGGGAGTCGAATTTTGGCAATTGCTCCGGGGTACAAAGCATCCTGATATTCTTCAGGTGATTGAACATCTGCAGCTCCATTATCTTCTGCGATCCGGCCGATTGATCAGCAACCCTGTTTATAACGGAATCTGAAAAATTTCCTGCTGCCAGTTCTTTAAACTGCTTATCTTTTGATGCCCGGTGACTTTCAAACATCTTCTTTACGTTCTCCTGGTGCCTTGTACTCAGCGTATCGTATTGCTGAAGCTGTGCTGCTGTAAATCCTATTTCTTTTTTCAGGAACCCGGCGATCATCGTCTTCCTGTCGGGCCTTTTTTCTGCCCGGCGATAATCTTTCTTCATTAAAAAGAAGGTGACCATGGCAATATTAGCAACCAGTAATATTGCTATCACCGAGAGAAAGACCTTGCTCCTGTTTTGCCTGTTTATCATTATGGTTGTGTATTTTCAGTATCGTAAATAGTGGCAACAGAATAAGAGAATTCGTCGGTTGGCGATTGGGCCACCTGTTCTGCTGACGAAGCCGTATTGGATGACTGATTGAACAGAAGTACTGCCAGGTTTATTAAAATGATCATGCATAAACCCGAAAAGGCAACAGCAGGCCTGCCAATGAACCAGCCGGCTTTTTCCCAAACCGATTCTGTTTCCTTATTCATCCGGGCATGGATCCGGGTAAGCAGGAACGGCCTTGCTTCTGCACGGCCTGCCTGGTCAACGCTTTCCAGTGCTTCTTCAACAAGTTTATTGATATGTTCTTTCTTATTCATAACGGATCGTTTTATTGTTCCGGAATATTTTTTTCGTAATAACTGTTCAATACTTTTTTCAAATTCATTTTTGCTCTTGCTATCAGCGACTCTACTGCGTATAACGTTGTGTTCATGATGTCGGCTACTTCCTGGTGACTCTGTCCTTCCAGTTTGTGCAGCGTAAAAGCGATCCGTTGCTGGTCCGGTATCTGGTTCAACGCATTGAATAGTTCTGCGGCCCTTTCCTTCTTCTCCAGCTGCACACCCGGGTGATTGAATTCTGCCGGCAGAACCGGCTCTTCTTCCTCGTTTCCGAAAAGGTTTTGCACAAAGGCAAAACGTTTTTTCCGTTTCTTCCTTTTCTCATGATCCAGCGCCTTGCTTACCGTAATGCGGTAAAGCCAGGTGGAAAATTTTGATTCGCCTTTAAAAGAACTTACCGACTGGTACACCTGTATAAAAACTTCCTGCGTTATATCGTCGGCATCATCTTCGTTCTGCACCATGCTCAACGCCGTATTGTAAACCATGTGCTGCCATTGATCCACCAGCTTCTTAAAAGCCGATTCATCTCCCTGCTGCAGTTGTACAATTAGTTCCTGTTGATCCAAAACGTCGCATTTTAATAGCTTCTTTAAAAGTAATTAAAACTGACGAAAGCCTCCGCCCTGTCCTCCGCCCATCCTGTTCCTGTCAAACCCTGAATTATTCGTGCTGGCCTTTGCCGTACCAAAATTCTTCAGGCTGTAGGTAAACGTGAGCATGAAATACTGCCGCAATACCTGGCTCTGCGCATCTTCAACAGAATAGCCGGTCACGGTTCTTACCAGGCTCTGGTTTTGTTTCAACAGGTCAAATACCGACAACTTCAGTTCGCCTGCTTTATTCTTTAAGAATTTCTTACCGATCGCTGCATTCCATAACCAAAAGCTCTGGTTAAATCCCTGTGACAAACCACTGTAGGTATTGCCTGAAATATCGTTCTGAATGAACCATCCTTTTTTATTCAGCAGGTTTACCTGTGCACCAATGCTTTGGTTAACAGATTTGGTGCTGGTACTGTTTGTTGTATTCGTTTTAGAATCATTGAAATTAGCGGTGTACGATAAATTGAAATCCACGTACTCACTTATATTGCTCGCCAGTACCACGCCACCGTTGTAAGCATAACTGTTTGTAAATGTCTCCTGGTAATTTACCATGCCCGGTAATTTAGAATAGCTGAACCCGGCATTCAGGTTCAATGTTGTTTTCATGAACTTCAGCGGCATGCTGTAGGTGAAGAAAGTACGCAGGCTCTTATAGCCATCCAGGTTCACCGGTTTGGTTAACTGCGATCTTCCCTTCAATACGATGTTTTGCTGAATAACAGAATCCTGTTCGGGTATAAAGGTTCCGTTCGAAATATAGTTGCTGGCTGTTTGCAGGATCAGGTTTGCAAAAAAACTCTTGCTTGTTTTTGAATTGGTGTATGCATAACGGCCCGATAAAAAATGAGTATACGATTGTTTCAGATCGGGGTTGCCGCTGCTAACCCGTAACGGGTTGCTGAGATTTACCACGTCCTGCAACTGGCTTATAGACGGGAAATTGGTGGACGCCCTGTAAAATACACGCACATTCACATTGGGCGATATTTTTTTCCGCCACATTAAATTAGGCAGCACATTGGCGAATGACTGATCAACACTTGTAGTCGTAGGAAAAACCCGCTGACTTTCTAACTTAGCATGCTGAAAGTTAAGCCCGAATGAAAGCTGTTCATCCCTGCTTTGCCCCAGGCGGTAATTTATACCGGCGTTATTAGTTGTAATACTGTTATCAAAGCGATTAGAAAGTATCGTATCAAACATCGTGTACTTCTGCCCGTCGTAAGAAAACGTCTGCTGGTCGGCCTTATTTTTCTGTACAGATATGGTGTAATCAAATTGTAATTGTCCTTTTTTACCGATCGGTTCTGTGTATGCCACATTACCCCCGATGGTATGTCCGTTCGTATTATTATCACTCAGCCTGTTTTGGATTGAATCATTCAGGAATATACCCAGGCTGTCGTAATAGCGATAGCGGGCATCAATGATAGACTCGCCATCGTTCTTGGTAAACACGGTGTTAAATCCAAACGACAAGGTACGGCCTCTTTTTGCAAAGGAATGGCGATACATGATGTTGTTGCGAATATTAAACCCGTTCCTGTCTGAATTTGAATTGGAAAGGGAATTATTAACAGAGTCTGCCAGTCCTTCATACGTATTTAATGAAGAAAAGGAAGAGGATCTGTTCTTCTGAAAACTTATACTTGGTATAATGAAGATTGAATTGGCTGAATCTATTTTATATTCCAGCCGCAGGTTAAGCCGGTGGTTGGTATTATCAGAAACGGAATTACTTTTTTGTACGCTGAACTGGTTTTTGGGGTTAAGAAATGTTTCTGTATTAACCAGGCTCTCATTATTATTATGACTGTTGTTAAAAAAATAACTGCCGTTCACAGTTAATTTTTTTCCATACACATTACTGAAATTAATGCCGGCAGCATTGGTCTTGCTGATACCGCTTGCCTGGCCTACATTAAAATTATCGGCACCGCCACCCTGGCCGCCTCTGTTGCCACCACCGCCTCTGCCACCACCACCGCTGCTGCTTGTTACACCCAGTAGGTCCTGCGATGCAAAATTCTGTTGATTGATATTATTGAAATTACCTACGAGGGAAATACGCCTGTCGCCATTAAAGAAACTGACATTGCCCCCGGCTGCATAACGGCTATCCGTTCCGGCCCCGGCATATATTCTTCCAAACTGGCCGTTCTTGATCCCCGATTTTGTAACGATGTTCACTGTCTTCTGCGAATTACCATCATCAAAACCGGTAAGTTGAGCCTGGTCGCTTAGCTTATCAAATACCTGGATCTTATCTATAACCGATGCCGGCAGATTCTTAAGCGCTGCCGTGGCATCGTCGCCAAAGAAGTCTTTTCCATCAACCGTAACTTTTCTTATCTGTTCGCCCATGGCAGTTACGGTACCATCAGCACCTACGGTGATACCGGGTAATTTTTTTATCATGTCCTCGGCTGTTGCGTCAGGATTTACCTTGAACTGGCTGGCGCTGAATTCGGTGGTGTCTCCTTTTTGTCTTGCCGGTGGAGCCTTGGCTACTATGACCACATCGGTAAGATCTTTTACCAGTTTGCCTAAAGGAAAAATAAGGGGTTCTTTATTGCTTGCCTGCAGGTTGATCCGCTGTTCGATCTTTTCGTACCCGCTGGAGTTAATATAGATCCTGTACCCGCTGGGATTAAGATTATTAAATACAAAGTTCCCGGATTTATCAGTAACCGTTTGTTTTACCTGGGAAGAATCCCGCAGTGAAACAAGCTTTATGGATGCACCTGCAAGGGGTGTTTTATCGTCTTTATCATTCAGTTTGCCTTTCAGCGAAATATCCTGGCTATTTGCAATGGCCGCACTCAGGGTAAAAAACAGTACTAATAAAAGGGGTCTTACTCTCATAATTTTTTGTTGTACCCTATTAGACGACGGCTTTTGCCCAAACTGGCGCTCGAAACCAGTGTTTTAGACTACGTTGGTAAAAGCGGTGGTCATACCGGATAAATGGCAGGCATCCCGGATTAACGGGGCATGCGGCTTGTGCCCTATTTTGAACCACATAGGACATAGTACACATAGTGATTAGCCAGAATCTATCTAAAAACTATGTTCTCTATTGTGCCTATGTGGTTCAAGTTTGAAACCAGGGCACTGCCGGCAGGACCATAAAGAACGAAATTGCCTTTTTAGGATTAACTTGCACGCCTAAAATTTAAACGACGTATATGGAATACAGTAAATTGGTATCGGTAACCGGGTTACCGGGATTATTTGAGTTATTATCTTCCAAAGCCGATGGAGGCGTGGTAAAATCCCTTGAAGACAAAAGCACAAAATTTGTAAGCAGCCGCATTCATAATTTTTCTCACCTGGAGAGCATTGAAGTGTTTACCACCAAAGACAATGTGAACCTGGTGGACGTCTTTAAAGCTATGCAGGAAAGCAAAACAAAATTGCCGGCCGACAATGATGCTGCTGCCGTTAAAAAATACTTTGAAAAGGTTTATCCAGATATGGACTTTAGCCGGGTATATGCCAGCGATATGAAAAAGATGGTGAAATGGTTCGGCGTTTTAACGGCAAACAATATCGAGATCAAATTATCAGAAATACCGGCAGACGCTGCTGAAAACAACGTAACAGAGAACAAACCCAAGTCTGTTGAAACAAAAGCGGCTGCTGTAAAAAATGCGCCGGCTAAAAAGATAAATACGCCGAGGAAGATGGCATAGTTGCCTCTAACCCTTGAAGGGAAATAAGGCAACCGATAAATTATTTAAAATCCTGCCGGCTTAATAACTGTGGCAGGATTTTAATTTTGCTTCCAAACTCACGACTCACATCTCACGATTCACAACTATGTACACCGCAGATATAAAAAAGCTACCCCGTCAATTTGTTCCGGAAAATTTTGTTGTTACCGACTGGCAAAGCCTGGAGCCCTATTTTAAAGACCTGCTTGAAAGGCCCATTGAAGCGGCGGATGAAATGGAGAAATGGCTGAAGGACCAGAGTGAACTGGAAGCCGTGGTGAATGAAGATGCCTGCTGGCGGCAGATAAAAATGACCTGTGATACCGAGAATAAATCGCTGGAAGAAGCTTTTAATTTCTTCTTCATGGAGATACAGCCAAAGATCCAGCCCTATGCTGATGCGTTGAATAAAAAACTGGTGAATCATCCGTTGACAAAAGAACTGGATAGCGAAAAGTATTTCACTTACCTGCGCAATATCCGTAAAAGCATTGAGCTTTTCCGGGAAGCGAATATTCCGCTCCAGGCCGAACTTTCTGTGATGCAGCAGCAGTACGGTGTTATCTCGGGTAAGATGACCGTGATGGTGAATGACAAAGAATATACGTTGCAACAGGCGGCTAAATTTTTGGAGAACCCCGATCGGGCAGTTCGGGAAGAAGTATACCGTAAAATAAATGAAAGAAGGTTGCAGGATAAAGAAGCCCTGGATAAATTATATGATCAGCTGGTAGAAAAAAGAAACCAGGAAGCACTTAATGCAGGGCTTGCCAATTACCGGGATTACCGTTTTAAAGAACTGGGCCGTTTTGATTATACCAAGGAAGATTGCTTTCAGTTTCATGAAGCCGTAAAGCAACATGTGTTGCCGTTGGTGAATATCATTTACCGGCACAAAAAAGAAAAGCTGGGACTGGATACGTTACGCCCCTGGGATATTGAAGCCGAACCACCCGGCATAAAACCATTACTCCCTTTTAAAACAGGAGAAGAGTTGGTTCAAAAGTCTATCGAGTGTTTTACAAAGCTTCGTCCCTTCTTTGGCGACTGCCTTAAAAAGATGAATGAATTAAAACACCTTGACCTGGAAAGCAGGAAGGGCAAGGCGCCCGGGGGGTATAACTGTCCATTGGCAGAAAGTGGTGCCCCGTTCATTTTCATGAATGCCGCTGGGCAGATGCAGGATGTAACCACCATGTTACATGAGGGCGGACACGCCGTGCATTCTTTTCTTGCACACCCCCTGGAACTGAATGGCTTTAAGGAATACCCGATGGAAATTGCCGAAGTGGCCAGCATGGCCATGGAACTGATGAGCATGGATGAATGGGAAACTTTTTTTACAGATAAAGAAGACCTGCAAAGAGCAAAAGAACATCAGCTGGAAAGAGTGATCACCATATTCCCCTGGATCGCCATCATCGATAAATTCCAGCACTGGATATATGAACATCCTTCGCACACACACGAAGAACGAACGGCCATGTGGAATGCGATTCTGAAAGAATTCCAGGATGATGTGATCGACTACAGCGGGCTGGAAACATTCCGCAGCAACAGCTGGCAACGTCAGTTACATTTGTTTGAAGTACCCTTTTATTACATCGAATACGGCATTGCCCAATTGGGCGCCATCGGCATGTGGATGCAGTTCAAAAAGAACAGGCAGCTGGCAATGGATAATTATTGCAAGGCGCTTGCATTGGGTGGTACCAAAACATTACCGCAGCTTTTTGAAACAGCGGGATTGAAATTTGATTTCAGCCCGGATAAAATAAAAGGGTTGATGGAATTTGTGAAAGAACAGATGAATTAACTGCCTGTTTTGCATTCATTGCAAACCCCACTCACCACCACATCGGTTTGTTTTTGCTTAAATCCTTTCGGAAGTTTTACTTCCGGTATGGCCACATGCTCTAAACAAATTGTTTTATCACACATATCACAGATGAAATGAACATGGTTATCGTGGTGGTGGCCTGCCTCGCAATTATCTTTACACAGGGCGTACAGTATCGAGTTGTCGGTAGTGGGTATATTATGAATGATCCCCTTCTCCACAAAGGTCTGCAGGGTTCTGTAAACCGTAACCCGGTCAAAAGAAGCATCGGTATTTTTTTCAATATCGGCATGGGCCAATGCCCCGGGGCTTTTTAAAAAAAGTTCCAGTATCTTTTTTCGCCCATCAGTTATGCTGAGCTGGTTCTTCTTTAATATGTCTAAAAGTTGTTCCATAGAATTTTAATTAGGTGTATTGCTGAACCCGTTCATAAACCGTTTGCTGGTCACTTTTTCCTTCAGCAATCCTTTGATGTCTGTTATCAATTTATCCACTTCATCATTACTCAGCCCGTCATAAACCATACCCCTCACCCTTCGTTGTTTATCCACCAGGGCAAAGAACTGGGTGTGAATGAATTGGTCTTTTACCAGTTGTGTTGAGTCGGGTTTGCCATTGTCAATTCCATAACTCTGCCGGGCCATTTTGTAAAGAAGAGCCTTGTCGCCGGTAACGAAATGCCAATTGCTGTTTGTGGTTTGTATTTTATGGTTTGTGGTTGAATCGTATTGCAGTTTATAAGAGCCGTCTTCTTTTTGTACCAGTTTGCCATTGAGCATTTTTTCTTCATAGGCTTTTAATAAAGGCACCGAATCTGTTTCGGGCATGCAGGTATGCGAAATGATCATAAAACCCGGTTCATCTTTGAATGCATCGTATACCCGGCGCATATTGGCGTTCATCTTGGGGCAAATGCCTTTACAGGTAGTAAAAAAATATTCCGCCACATATACCTTATCTTCCACATCCCGCTGGGTAATGGTCTTACCATCCTGGTTTATGAAGGAAAAATCCTCTACATTGTCATTACGAACTACCAGGTTGGATTTGGAAAAGTCGTAATTGCTGAAGAGGGCGAAGTAAAACCCTCCAAGCAACAGAATAAAAAAACCAATATAGATCAGCCACTTCCTTTTCATGCAATATTCTTTGCAGCAAATTTACAACCCTTTCATGTAGGAATAAGGCAAATGGTCGATTATTTGCAACATTATTGCATTTTTACTATCTTTGCTCCTCACATGAATATTAAACTGAATTGGGATGCGCTCGGAATTTTCACATCTATAGCCTGTGCCATTCATTGCGCTTTGCTGCCCGTACTCATGTCAACACTCCCGGTGTTTGGCGTAAATATCATTCACAATACTTTTTTTGAGTGGGGTATGATCGGGCTGGCTTTTGTGGTAGGTTCCTATTCCCTGTTTCATGGCTTTATCAAACATCACCGCTCCCTGGTTCCCGTGCTTATCTTTTCCGCAGGCTTTATCTTTCTTGTTCTTAAACAGTTTTACGACGGAAAACTCTCCATCCTGTTTTTGTTTATCGCTGTTCCCTGTATCATCAGCGCCCACTTTTACAATTACCGGCTTTGTCACCGCAGCAAATGTTCCTCGCCGCATCATAAGCATTAAGTCAATTCTTCCTTCAGGATTATCTATATTTAATGTTCAATAGAATAATGATGAAGAAACTATTTCTGCTCCTTGCTATGATCAATTTCGCCGGTGCCGCAACAATGGCTCAATCGAACGACGAAGCCATTATCCGTTCTGAGATCGAAAAACAACGGCTCGACTGGAACAAAGGCAATATCGGGGGTTTTATGACTCCCTACTGGCAAAGCGATTCTTTAATGTTCATCGGCAAAAGCGGCATCACCTATGGCTGGCAAAAAACGCTGGAGAATTATAAAAGAGGATACCCTGATACCGCCAGCATGGGCAAACTTGATTTCAATATTCTGCAGGTAAAAAAACTATCCGGCAGTTATGTGTTTGTGGTTGGCAAATGGCATCTTACAAGAAGCGTTGGCAATGTGGGAGGTCATTTTACTTTGTTGTTCCGGAAGATCAATAACAAATGGCTGATCGTGGCCGATCACAGCAGCTGATCATAATTTCCACTTACGTTTCAGGTGAACAATAAGAGCCACAAGGCTGATCAAAAAACCGGCATAATAGAGATAATTGGTCCAGTCAGGTCTGTCTTCAAAAAAAGCAAAGCCCTTATAAATACCAACAAACACATTGATCATCATCCATAACAACACAATGGATATGGTTTGCAATATCTTCGTTAAGAAGGCCCTGGTTTCTTCTTCCATTCCCATATCCTGAATTTTTCTTCTTCCTTAAAATTAATACTAATGCCGGGTCATTTCAACAGCATTTTTCTGAAAGCCAAACTGTCGCCGTTGAATACATTAAAATCAACATAGGCATCCACGCCATTCACCCTTCCTTTTTCATTGTGCTGCCAGAAATTCCATTTCCGTTCTATCCTCGGTTTATCCCGTACATAATAATGAGCCACCCACAGCGGGTAATCATCAAAGGCCCCGTCCAGGAAATTTTTATAAAAATCGATATTGGTGTAAATGATGGGCTTCACTTTATAGTATTTCTCGATCATCAGCAACCAGTCTTTGGTTCGTTGCCGTATATCGGCCACCGAAGCCCCGTTGGTGGTTTCAATATCCAATACCGGTGGCAGGTCGCCCTTGCTTAAAGAAACCGTTGCAATAAAATTCTCTGCCTGGGCCTTGCCGCTTTTGGATGGAATAAAAAAGTGATACGCCCCCCTGGGCATGGCTGCCTCTTTGGCCCTGAACCAGTTTTGCCGGAAGCTATTATCCACCCTTCCCAATCCCTCTGTGGCTTTGATGAACGCAAACCCTATCTTAACCTGCTTGTCCTGCATGGCTTTTACCGCTTCCCAATCAATGTTTCGCTGGTAGCGGCTTACATCAATTCCATGAATACTGTAATTAACAGGAAGATCGATCCCGAAAGCCGGGTAGCGTACAAACGTTGGTTTGTTAACCACATTGGCTATATAATAGATGGCGGCTGCCGCTATGGCAAGCAACAGAGCAGGGATTAAAATAACCGTAAGAAGGGATCTTTTCTTTTTTGCCAACCGGGAGATATTAGAACGCAAATTTGCAGAAAAGAAATTTTACAGGCATGCTAAAGTTTTAATAAAGATTCAATTGGCTTGTTGCTGCGCCAGCCGGTACAACTCCCGGTTAACAAAAGATACCGAAACCAGTACTGCAACAAATGTGATCTTCTGGATCACCGGGAGGTAAGTAGCGAATGTATCACTTACCATGATAAAGTAGTTCAGGCACATCAGTGCCAGGCAAAAAAGACCGGTATACAAAAAACGGCGATACCCGCTTTTATAAAAACCGGCAAAGGTTCCGCAAATGGCTATAAGGCCCAACAGGCTTGCAGTATGAATAACCATATCGTGTAATTGTGTAAACAGCAGGGTTGATACCAGCATGGCCGCTACACCGCAAAACCGAATTGTTTTTTTTACAACATCATTTACCTGTAACAGTGATGGCAAAAAATACCAGAAGATCATAATGGAAAAACAAAGAACCAGCCAGGAGCTTATGGCAATGGGCCGGGCAGCATTGTATTGACCGTTCTTGGCTTGTTCATTCAAAAGATCGCACCAGAAATTATTGAGCCAGCTGAATCCTTTAACTGCTTTATCAGCCTGTGACCCGCCGGGATAAAAGCAGGCGGAAACAAAATACAGCACAACGAAAATGCAGATACCCAAAAAAGTGATCCTGCTGCCGGTGCTTTGTTTCATTGAATGGCGGTTGAAAACAAACTTATTTCAAAAGTTTCTTCACAAATTTAAATTCCTTTCCGGCGGTGATCTTTAAGAAATATATACCAGGGACAAGGTATGCAGACGGCATTTCAACAAACTCCGACCCGTTAAATAAAGGAATTGTTTTATTATACAGCAACTGGCCGGCTGCATTGTATATCCGGATGGCCGCTTCTGCAGCAGCAATATTACTCAGGTAAATATGGAATTGGTTGCCTACCGGGTTTGGAAAAACCTGTGCTGTGCCGGGGCCTGTTATGGTCTCCATTATCTTTTTAGATGTATTATTCCGGGTTATAAGCCAGTAATCGGGGTCAATAAAAACCGTATCGGGAATAAAGCCAATGTTGCGGATAAACACTTCGTTGTTCGTTTTGTTATCCAACACAATGGTTTTTTCCTGTGTGGCATTTTTGAATTTTAAGGCAACGGGCAGGTCAAAAAAACTTACAGAAGCATGTGACGTAACCTGTGCCATCTTTATTTTAACATAACTGCTGCCTATTTGCGACCATTCCACTTTATAGCTTGGATAGCCCTGTCCTTCGAACCAGTCTTTAAAGAACTTAGTAAGATCAACACCGCTCTCTTCTTCCAGGTTTCTTTTCAGGTCGGCTGTTTTGGCAAATCCATAAACCAGTTTCGCATCATCCTGGTACCGGCGTATAGCCCGGAAGAAAACTTCGTCGCCCAGTTTCCAGCGAAGCATATATAATAAATGAGATCCTTTGTTATAACTCAGTCTGCCGCTGAATATCCTCCCTACATTGGTTGTATCATCTACCTTAACCGAGCCGCCGGCTGCAGAAGTAATATTGTTCACCACGGCCTTGCGGTTTGCGATGGCAGCAGCAGGATATTTATTCTCCATATACATGGCGGCAAGATGCGTGGCAAATCCTTCGTTGAGCCAGATATCTTCCCAGGAAGCGCAGGTGATCTTATCGCCAAACCATTGATGACCCAGTTCATGGGCAGATAGTCCTTCATCAATTGATACCATAAAGCTCGCCGTCTGGTGTTCCATACCTCCGCCCCAGCTAAACTGCACGTGCCCGTATTTTTCTTTGATGAAAGGGTAATCACCAAATATGCCGTGATAATATTTAATGGCATCCAGCACATTTTGCGTACCGTTCTGAAAAGAAACCAGGCTTTCGGGGTAGCAATAGGTTTGCATGGGCAGGTTAACTGCACCTAACTGAACGGAATTGTTGAATACCGAATAATTGGTTACGGCCAAACAAACCAGGTAAGTGGCAATGGGGTAACGATGTTTCCAGTAAGTGAGCTTTTTGCCACCTGCGATTAATGTTTCGCTTTGCAATAAACCGTTGGATGCCGCTTTATAGGCAGCGGGGTTTGTAATAAGCACATCAATGGAATCGGCCTTATCATCCAGCCCGTTCTTACAGGGCCACCAGTCACGGCTTCCGTATGGCTCACTCAGTGTCCATATCACCGGAACAACGCCATGCGTGGTTTGAACAAAGGACCCGAAGCCTGTATTGGCCGGCGGGCCTTTATAAAAGATAGTTACCGAATCCAGCACGCCTGTATTTATCGGGGTTGA
The DNA here is from genome assembly GCA_035328475.1 of Ferruginibacter sp. Lineage (GTDB taxonomy): Bacteria > Bacteroidota > Bacteroidia > Chitinophagales > Chitinophagaceae > Ferruginibacter. Next base: position 13,310 of record DAOLIP010000033.1, on the reverse strand, counting down.
AAAGTTCACCTGCAGCAGGTTGTTGGTATGGGTTTTTGTAAGAATAGTATTCCGTTGCTTTATACTATCCACGTTCATGCTGTTCATTAAATCAAACGAAATGGAATTGCCGGCAGAAGTAATAACAAAATATACGGTCACTTTTCCACTGATATAATAAACAGCCGGATCTACTTCCCACTCACAACGATAATACTTCACATCAAAGTTGGTGGAGGCCAGTGTGCCATTGATGATATTCAATCCTTCATAATGTTTCTTCTCCTGCAGGGCAATTCCTTCAGCCGGGGTATTATTATTTTCCTGCAACTGAGCCTGTGTATTAAACCAGGCCAGTAAAAACACGATAGAAAAAATACGCATATGCAACTATTATTGAATGTCTGAATAAACTACATTACTGAAGTTCCTAATTTTTTGCCAAAGGGCAATAAGGGAACCGGATATCCGTTTTATCAAAAGTCCGTTTTTAATTGCCTACCTCTATGAATGTAAACATCCGTTCAAGTAAAGAAAACGAAAAAATTACAGCAGTATCAAAGTCAATTTTGATACTGCTTTTTACTTTGGGCACAACTGCTGTCGCTGCTGCATATCCGGTCATTGACACATCAAAGAAAACAATTCCTGTAACGATTGATAAAAAAGAACCGGCTGTTGTTGCCACGGAAGAATCGAATGTTGTTTTTCCTGACGTGTTAACAGGTAATGAAGACGAAGCACTGGAATACATCGAAAAATTTTCAGAGAACCGGAGGGCTTATGTGATCCGTACCTATAACCGTGGCAAAAACTATTTTCCAAAAGTAAGTGCCATTCTTAAAAAATACGACCTGCCTGATGAACTGAAGATGCTGATGGCGCTGGAAAGTGCTTTTAACGCCAATGCGGTTTCAAGGGCCGGGGCGGTAGGCTACTGGCAGTTTATGGATGATGTGGCAAAAGAATATGGCTTAAAGTATGTTCCCCGCCACAGAAGTTCAACAAAAATAATCCGCACAAAAAAAGGAAAGGTTATTAAAAAGATAATGGTGAAGAAAGCAGGAGGGAGAGACGATCGTAAGAACTTCAATAAATCTACCCATGCTGCCGCCCGGTATTTAAAAGACCGCAGCCGCAACCTGAATAACAACCTGTTGCTGATGGTAGCCAGTTATAATTGCGGAGTGGGTAATGTGTGGGAAGCAATGAAAAAAACCGGCAAGAGCGATCCCGATTTCTGGGATATAAAAAATTACCTGCCTTCTGAAACAAGGGCCTATGTGATGAACTTCATTACACTGAATGTGCTCTTTCATAACTACGATAAGTTTACCGGCAACAGCCTGAATTTTACCCCGGCAAAGATCCAGCTTGATGACCTGGAAGAGAACATCGCTGCATCGCTTGATGAAGCATATAACCTGAAATAGGCCGGTCTTTTCTTATGTGTAAGACCTTCGGGTAAGTGACTGCTATTCGGCTTACCTTTGCCTATGCCCCGATTCAACTGGAACGACAGTGCCAATTTATTAAGCAAACTTACTTTCCGGCGTTTTACAAACGGTATTAAAGTACTCAGTAGTTTTTATGCGGGCCGGTTGCTTAACAAGCCTGTGCAATGGGGCTACCCGGTATCCGTTTCCTTTGAACCAACTACCAGCTGCAACCTGCGTTGCCCCGAATGCCCCAGCGGACTTCGGCAGTTTACGCGGCCCACCGGCATGCTGAAGAATGATTTTTTCAAAAGAACCATTGATGAGATCCACAAAGAACTTCTTTACCTCATCTTTTATTTCCAGGGCGAGCCGTACCTCAATCCCGATTTCCTGGAGATGGTAAAATATGCCAGCGAGAAAAAGATATACACAGCCACATCCACCAACGCCCATTACCTTACCGAAGAGGTAGCAAAGAAAACTGTGGAAAGCGGTTTAGACCGGCTGATCATTTCCATCGACGGAACCACACAGGATGTGTATGAACAATACCGGGTTGGCGGTAACCTTGAGAAGGTTCTGCAGGGGGCAAAAAATATCATGAAGTGGAAGAAAGAACTGAAAAGCAAAACACCCTTCGTGTTCTTCCAGTTTTTAGTGGTAAAACCAAATGAACACCAGGTAGAGGATATTAAACGGCTGGCAAAGGAAGTGGGAGTAGACGAAGTTCGTTTTAAAACGGCCCAGGTGTACGAATATGAGACCGATCCCAATAACCTGATACCCACCATTGACAAATTCAGCCGTTATAAAAAGAATGCCGATGGCAGTTATTCGGCAAAGAACAAATTAGCCAACCGCTGCTGGAAACTGCAACACGCCAATGTGATCACCTGGGATGGCCTGGTGGTTCCCTGTTGTTTTGATAAAGACGCCACGCACCAGTTGGGTAATTTAAAAATGCAGTCTTTTAAAGAGATCTGGCATAACGATAATTACAGGCAGTTCAGGGCCGAACTTATGAAAAGCCGGAAAAATATCGATATCTGCGCCAATTGCAGCGAAGGCGTTTCGGTTTGGAAAGATTAAAATGCTGACATTTGCATTTTCATAACTATGCCTTCTACATTCAATAACCGCCTCCGCCAGGTAATTTTACTTTTAGTGATTGTATTGCTCGCTGTGCTTTTATTACAGCAGCTCTTCATTTTCTTACCCGGTTTTTTAGGTGCCATAACCTTATACATCCTGCTGCGGGAATCCTATTTCTATCTTACCATTAAAAAGCAATGGAAAAAAACAGGCACGGCATTATTATTCATATTGGCCAGCCTTGTCGTGATCGCATTACCGGTTTATTTTTCCATTCGTCTTCTTTCAAAAGAAATTTCAGTTGTGCTGGCTAACCAGGCCGAACTGATTGCAGATGCAAGGATCGTAGGGCAAAAGATATATGATCTCACCGGCTTTCAATTAATGACCGATGAGAATATTTTAACATTTCAAAAACAGGCAGCCACAATTATTCCTTCATTGATCAACAGTTCTGCCGCTATTCTCAGTAATTTTGCCATCATGTTCTTCCTGCTTTATTTTTTATTGATGAATGGCCGGGTGGTGGAAAAATTCCTCGACCGTTTCATTCCGTTAAAAGAAGAGAACGTGGATATGCTCAGCCGTGAAACCCGCAGCATGATCCGTGCAAATGCCATCGGTATTCCTGTACTGGCCATCATACAGGGTATTATAGCCACCGCCGGGTACTGGATCTTTGGGGTTAAGGATTTTGGTTTATGGGGATTTTTAACCGGTGTGTTTTCCATGGTGCCTATTGTTGGCAGCGCCGTGATCTGGGTACCTTTAACAGTTTATTTATTCGCCACCGGCCAAAGCGGCTATGGTGCAGGTTTATTAATTTATGCAGTGGTGCTTATTTCCAATATTGATTATGTGGTACGGCTTACCCTGCTTAGGAAATTCATGGATGTGCATCCATTGATAACCATATTCGGCGTGATCGTGGGACTGGGCCTTTTCGGTTTTTGGGGAGTTATCTTCGGGCCGCTGCTGATCAGTTATTTTATTATCCTGGTAAAAATATACATGAACGAATTTGGCAAACCGGCTGATGCTTCACAATAAAGCCAGTTTGCAGTATCAATATAAGTTATGGGAATCGAGAAAGACATTAACCAGCAGTCATTCCGCAACGATTATCAAAAAGCCGCCATCAATCTCATTTATACCTACAACTGGTTAAATGAAAAGATGAAAGCATTTTTTGACCGGGAGGGCATCACCGGGCAGCAGTTTAATATTCTACGCATTCTCCGGGGAGCGGGGGTCCCAATTTCCACCTTACAGATAAGGGAACGCATGCTGGATAAAATGAGCGACACCAGCCGTATTGTTGACCGGTTGGTATTGAAAGGGCTTGCACAAAAGAACACCTGCAAAAACGACAAGCGCCTGGTGGATGTAAGCATAACAACAAAAGGAAAAAAACTGTTAGAAAAGATAGATGCCCACGAAAAAGAAATGGACTCCATATTCGGTAATCTTTCTGAAACCGAGGCCGGCCAGTTAAATAAATTATTAGATAAGATCCGTCAATAAAGTAATTACCACACATGAAACTTTCCTTCTTTACAGTTTTAATTATTGCCTGTTGCCTGTTGCCTGCCCGTTCTTTTGCCCAGGCAAAGCCCGAGTTCCGGGGAGTGTGGGTGGCCACCGTAGATAATATCGACTGGCCATCCCGTGGCAATTATAATTCCGATTCGCAAAAAGTGGAATTTATAAAGTTACTCGACATGCACCAGCGAAACGGCATGAATGCAATGATCGTTCAGATACGCCCCGTTACCGACGCCTTTTACCCATCGCAATACGAACCCTGGAGTGAATTTCTTACCGGCACACAGGGCCGGCCCCCCATGCCCTATTACGACCCCCTTGAATTTATGATCAGCGAAACCCATAAACGGGGAATGGAGTTTCATGCATGGATGAATCCTTACCGGGCTGTTTTTAATATCGGTAAGTCGTCCATTGCAGCAAGCCATATTACCCGGGTTCATCCCGAATGGTTTCTTACCTACGGCGATAAAAGGTATTTTGATCCCGGCAACAAAGAAGCACAGCAATTTGTAACCAATGTGGTGAAGGATGTGGTGAGCCGCTATGCCGTGGATGCCGTTCATTTCGACGATTATTTTTATCCCTACCGGATTGCCGGAAAAGAATTTCCCGACAATGCAAACTACCTGCGCTATGGAAGCGGCATGAATAAGGAAGACTGGAGAAGAAGCAATGTTGATTCCATCATCCTGATGTTGAGCAGCACCATCAAACAAGCAAATCCAAAATGCCAGTTCGGGATCAGTCCATTTGGTGTATGGCGCAATGATGATAAAGATCCGGAAGGTAGTAAGACCAAGGCCGGTCAGACCAATTACGATGACCTGTACGCCGATATATTATTATGGCTGAGAAATGGCTGGATCGATTATGTAGCGCCCCAGCTTTATTGGGAGTTTGGCCACAAAGCAGCCCCTTATGAAATACTGCTCGACTGGTGGAGTAAACATACTTATGGAAGAAATTGTTATATCGGGCTGGGTGTTTACCGGGCAAACAGCAATGCTGCCTGGAAAGACATTACACAATTACCGCGGCAGATAGAAGCTTTACGCAACACCCCCAATATACAGGGTATGATCTTCTTCAGCAGCAGGTCTTTCAATAATAATCCCAATGGCTGGAGCGATAGTTTACGCCTGGAATATTTTAAAGAGCCGGTAAAAACGCCTGAAATGAACTGGATAAACAGCAGCAGGGAATGATTTGTGGCTTTTAATCCGCCGGCATTTTATCTACCTTTGTAATGCTTAATTGATCATTTTTAATTCTTAATTATATTTTATGCCTGGTTACGAATTCTGGAGCGATGCCGAACGCAAAGAAGTAAACGATGTTTTAGAAACAGGAATATTAATGCGCTACGGCTTTGACGGCCCCCGCAAAGGCATTTGGAAAGCCAAAGAGCTGGAAGAAGCCATTTGTAAAACCTTTGGTTGTAAACATGCACAATTGGTTAGCAGTGGTACCGCGGCTTTAACAACCGCCATGAGTGCATTGGGAATTGGCTACGGCGATGAAGTGATCCTTCCTTCTTTCACCTTTGTTGCCAGCTTTGAGGCCGTACTGAGCGTAGGCGCTGTTCCGGTTTTTGTAGATGTGGATGATACCCTTACCCTGAGCCCTGACGCCGTTCGTAACGCCATCACGGCAAAAACAAAATGCATAATGCCCGTACACATGTGTGGCAGCATGGCGGATATGGATGCACTGCAGTCAATTTGCAAAGAGCATAAATTAGTATTGCTGGAAGATGCCTGCCAGAGTATTGGCGCAACCTATAAAGGAAAGAAGCTGGGCACCATTGGCGATGCCGGCACATTTAGTTTCGACTTTGTAAAAACAATTACCTGTGCCGAAGGCGGCGCTGTAATGACCAACCGCGAAGATGTGTATACCAGCAGCGATGGGTACACCGATCATGGTCACGACCACAAGGGCGTTGACCGCGGTGCCGACCTTCATCCCTTCATTGGTTATAATTTCAGGATAAGTGAACTGCATGCTGCTGTTGGCCTGGCACAGATCAAAAAGCTTGATAACTTTTTATCCATCCAGAAAAAAAATCATGCTGCATTAAAAAATATGCTTTCTGCCATTCCGGAGATATCCTTCCGTAGAATACCGGATGAAACAGGCGACAGCTGTACCTTCTTAAGCTGGTTCCTTCCTACTGAAGAAATAACAAGGGCTGTAGTGGCAGAAATGAAATCGCAGAATATTGTAGCCGGTAATTTCTACTGGTTCGACAATAACTGGCATTATATCCGCAAATGGGATCACCTGAAAAATTCTGTTACATTAAATGCCCTGCATCCCGATCTGAAAGCAGCCGTTGTGCACCATGCTACCAAAGATTTTAGTGCCAGCGACGCCATCATGGGCCGCTGTGTTTCTACCGCCATTGGCTTAGCATGGACGGAAGAACAACTAAAGACAAAGGGAGAGCAAATGATAAATGTGATCAGGAAAGTATTAAGTGCCCAGAAACAAATGGCATAAAGAGGATCTCTCTGTCAGAACGGATTTATTGCATTCGGCTTCCGTTCCAGGTAATCATTATACTGCAAAGAACCCAGCCTGAAACGCAACGGGATCTTTGTTGCTTTCTCAAATTGCAATTCCTGCTTACAAAAGAATCCAAAATGGCTGGTATAGAAATTGGCCCCTACCACATTACAGGATGCCGGCGTTAAAGTGGCATAAGGTTTTGTATATACTGATCGGCCCGGTTGCTTTTCTTTTATTTTATAGAAATACCCGTACGTGGCCTTGCTTGTTTTTTGTGCCGGCCTGGCCTGGAATAAGGCTGATTTTATAGTGATTTCCTGGCAAAACGCGGCGCCTGCCACAAAAATCATGCAAAAAAATAAAATTTTAGCTTTTTTATACATTTTTCAACACGCTATCTCTGTAAATTTACGTTGTTATTGATCTTGTGGATCAACAATCTTTATCATTTTAAATTATTACCCTAAGAACGAACAGGAAATATGGCTTTAAGTCAGGGACTATACCAGAAACAGCTACAGAAACTATCGCCCCAGCAGATCCAATTAATGAAATTGCTGCAGGTCCCTACGGCATTGCTTGAAGAGCGCATCAAAGAAGAGATCGAAGAGAATCCGGCCCTGGAAGAAGCCGAAGAGGGTCATGAAGACGAATATGATGAAGCAAATGACGAGTTCAAGGACAAGGAAACAGATGATGCGGAACCCGATGGCAGCGAGGACGATTATGATAATATCGACATATCCGAATACGTAAGCGACAGTGACGATGAAGTGGCCGACTACAAACTGAAAGACGATAACTACCCCGAGATAGATGAGAATAAAACCATCCCCATAAAAGTAGAGCGGGGCTTTAATGAGTTGATGCTGGAACAACTGGGTATGCTTACCTTAAGCGATCACCAGCGCCGCATTGCAGAACAGGTCATTGGCAACCTGGATGACGATGGTTATTTAAGACGTGAGATCTCTGCCATTGTAGATGACCTGGCATTCAGGCAAAACATTGAAACAACCGAAGAAGAAGTAGCCGAACTGGTCCTCCAGATCCAGCAATTTGATCCTGCCGGTATTGCTGCCCGCAACCTGCAGGAATGTTTGTTGCTGCAGCTGGAAAGAAAAAGCAACAACGACAAGAACGTGGTAATGGCAACAAAGGTTTTAGAAAAATACTTTGAAGAGTTTACCAAAAAACATTATGAAAAGATCCAGCGGGGGTTAGACCTGAGCGATGAACAACTGAAAGAGGTCATCAACCAGATCATTAAGCTGAATCCCAAGCCTGCAGGCACTATTGGAGGAGGAAATAAAGGAGAAAGTTATGTGGTACCCGATTTCTTTATTTACAATAATGCCGGAAAATTAGAGCTTACACTCAACAGCCGCAATGCCCCCGACCTGCGGATAAGCGAAGGTTACCGGGATATGCTCAGGGATTATGAACGGGGCAGCAAAAAAGACAAACGACAGAAGGAAGCCGTAATGTTCATCAAGCAGAAGATCGATTCAGCCAAATGGTTTATTGATGCCATAAAGCAACGGCAAAACACCCTGCTGAATACCATGGAAGCCATCATGAATTACCAGCGTGAATTTTTTATTTCCGGCGATGAAACGGACCTGCGGCCCATGATATTGAAATATATTGCCGAAGCTACCAGTCTCGACATTTCTACCGTAAGCCGGGTGGCCAACAGCAAATTTGTGCAAACCGAATTCGGAACATACCGCCTTAAATTTTTCTTCAGCGAAAGTTTACAAACAGACAGTGGCGAAGAAGTAAGCACCCGGGAAGTGAAAAAGATACTCAGCGATATTATTGAAGCTGAAAGCAAAAAGCATCCGCACAGCGATGAAAAATTAACTGAGATGCTCCAAGAAAAAGGATATAATATTGCACGACGTACGGTTGCCAAATACCGGGAACAACTGAATATACCGGTTGCACGGTTAAGAAAAGAATTATGACAGAAGCACTGACACATAACCCGGTTGATGATACCAGGAAAGAATATTCTTTCGTTCTAAAGTTCTTTTCACAACTCTTTTCGGTTGCATTTCACCCCTTATTTATTCCAACTTATGTGGTGGTTTTCTTACTGAACTTCCATCCTTCTTACTTTTCCGGGTTTGGCTATGGCGCTAAACTGATGTTATTACTCACCACCATTTTAAATACAGCCTTCTTTCCGGCCTTTTCTGTTTTGATCATGAAAGGGCTTGGATTTATCAAGTCCGTTTTCCTGCCAGTGCAGCAGGACAGGATCGGACCCTACCTGGCAGCCATGATCTTCTATTTCTGGGCAGCAAGGGTTTTCTTTAAGTTTGAGCCACAACTTTCTCCCGTATTGCCGTCTTTCATGACCGGCGTTTTTCTTACAACGGTTGCAGCACTTATCCTTAATATCTTCTTTAAAATCAGCATGCATGCCATTGGCTGCGGCGGATTGATCGGGATATTTATCGTGATCATGAACAGCAACAGCATGTTAATGACCTGGCCCCTGGCTGCGGCCTTACTGATTAGCGGCCTTGTATGTACCGCCCGCTTTATTGTAAGCGATCATTCTTCAAAAGAGATCTACGTGGGCTTATTCGTTGGCCTGGCCTGCCAGATCATTGCGGCTTTTGTGATCCTGTAAAAGAAGAAGCCCCGCTAAAAGCAGAGCCTCTTGTCTCCTGTCGTGCCTAACAATAAAATTTTCTAAAACTGTAGCGGAAATAAAAAATCAGCTGTTAAGTATTTTTGAACGGCTGGTATATTTTTTTGAAGGATAGTACAAAAACATACAGCTTCCGTTTTTGATAACATCGATGATCTTTTTATTCAGGTCGATGGGTACGGCCGGGCAACCATAACTCCTGCCCAGGTAACCGTTCTGCCTGATGAAACGCTCACTTACATAATCAGCTCCGTGCATTACAATGGCCCTGTTCTGTGCATTGCAGTTGATCCCCTTCTCGCAACCCTTTAATTTCAAAGAGTATCCATTGCTTCCTTTATAGGTATCCAAAGTTATAAAAAATCCCAGGCTGCTTTTATGCGATTCGCCGGCATTGGAAAAATCAGTTGCCCGTTCCTGGCCCGATTTTCGGCCATGCGCTACCAGGGAATTGAACAACACCTTACCCGTAACCATTTCCAGTACGAATAATCTTTTCTGAATGGAAGACATACTGTAATCAACGATGGTAAGCAGGTTACAGTTTTTCAACAAATTTTTTGATTGAAGGACCATGAACCCCTTGTATGCTTTATCAAAAGCATCTTTTGATAAGCCGGCAGACTCAAGATCCCATGCATTATATAATGCAGACGAACCCGTCTCCGTATGAGAGGCGGCAGAAACAGTGAACGCTGTTACCGGCAAGGCCTTTTTTGTAAAGCGTGATGAAGAACTGTTTGACTGTAATAACAGTACACACAGCACAGCAAGCGCATAAGGGGTTACTCTCATTCTTGTGGTTTTCAGTACGGATTCGGAGATTAAGCGAACCAGATATAAATCGTTTTCCCTGAACACTTTATTGTACAGCAGTTGGAAACAAAACAGATTTTTTTTATCATCATGTCCGGAAAGGTAGAACTACGTAGTGGCTATACTTTAACAAGCGCATAAAGCCTCGTTTTATTACTGTAAAACGGCAAACCGTTATCTTTACCCTTATTAACGTATGAAAAACATTAAAGTACTTTTTTATCTTTTGCTGGTACTCCCTGTGACCCCTGCCTGGGGAAATCTTCAAAGGGCCGGTTTCGACCGAACCGCTTTCTATAATGCAATGGCATCAGAAAAAGTGGAAGAGGTAAATACACAACTGAATATTGTAAAAACCTCGTCTATTAATGAGAAAGATGCTTTTGAAGGCGCTTTGCTGATGAGAAAGGCCGGGCTGGTTGCCAAAGCCAAAGACAAATTACACCTGTTTAAAGAAGGCCGTAAAAAACTGGAAGCTTCCATTAAAAAAGACAGCGATAATACCGAATATTATTTTCTTCGCCTCATCATACAGGAACATGCACCCAAGGCAGTTGATTACAAAAGCAATATTGACCACGACAGCAAATTGATCCGGACAAATTATAAAACCCTGCTGCCGGCGGTTCAACAGGCCGTAGCAGACTACAGCAAAAAATCAAATGCTTTAAAGGGGCTGCTCCCTTAACTTTGCAGCGCATGGGTAAGAAAATTCTTGTTATTTATTATTCTCAGTCTGGCCAGCTTACAGACATCACCGACAACCTGGTTGCTCCGCTCATTGAAGCCGGTCATTTGGTGGAAAAAGTCAGGGTACAGGTTGCAAAAGATTACCCCTTTCCGTGGAATGGCAAAGCCTTTTTTGCAGTAATGCCCGATTGTGTAAAGGGGGTGCCCACCGAATTAAAACCATTCCGGTTAAACGAATCTAAATACGACCTGGTGATTCTTGGCTACCAGGCCTGGTTCCTTTCCCCGTCTATCCCGGTCAATTCCCTATTACTTGACCCCGCAGTAAGAGCTGTTTTAAAAGACACGCCCGTTGTTGCCATTACCGGTGCCCGCAATATGTGGATCAGTGCTATGGAAAGAGTAAAGGCAATACTGAAGGGATTGGGAGCAAAACTGGTGGGCCATATCTCCCTGGTGGATAAGCACCATAACTTCATCAGCTTTATCACCATTTTTTACTGGATGTTCAAAGGAAAGAAAGGAAGATGGCTTAACCTTTTTCCCAAGCCCGGCGTTTCCGACCAGGATATTGCCGGAACTTCTGTGTTTGGTAATACCATTCAAAAATATCTTGATAAAGGATCCTGGGATGGTATGCACGATGAACTTCTTCAGCAAAAAGCAGTGGTAGTAAAATATAATTTAATGTTTATAGAATCAAAGGCCAGGCGCATTTTCGGCATATGGGCAAACCTCATTGCCAAAAAGAAAAAAAAGACAGCCTGGCTTGTTGCATTCAAATATTATCTTTTAATTGCACTGTTTATAGCTGCGCCGATCATACTAACTGTTGATGCTATATTCTTCAAGCCCTTTTTGTCGGAACGCATAAAAAGGCAAAAACAACAATATTCAGGTATAAATTAATTAACCCTAACTGCAGATGTCTTTTAACGAGGTTTACATTACCAATACGTCTTCTTTTTTTCCAAACAACCCGGTATCAAATGATGAAATGGAAGATTACCTGGGCTATATCAACGGCCAGCCTTCCAAATCAAAACGAATTGTTTTACGAAACAACGGTATTACCAACCGCTACTATGCTTTAACCAAGGACCGGAAAGTAACCCATACCAATGCCCAGATCACTGCAGAAGCAGTGAAAGCCCTTTTGGGAAACGACGATGCCAAACTAAAAGCCATTGACCTGCTCTCCTGCGGAACATCTACACCTGACCAGGTAATGCCTTCACACGGCGTGATGGTACACGGACTGTTGCCCGAAACCAACTCGATAGAAGTGGTTTCTCCGGCAGGCGTTTGCTGTGCCGGTATGCATGCGCTGAAGTATGCGTATATGGCCATTAAAACAGGCGATGCAAGCCTGGCAGTAGCTACCGGTTCCGAACGGTTTTCCACCTTACTCATCTCCGATGTTTTTGAAGACGAAGCAAAGAAACTGCAGGAACTGGAAGAAAATCCATACATCGGTTTTGAAAAAGAATTCTTACGCTGGATGTTGTCTGATGGCGCTGCTGCTTTCTTAATGACAAACAAAAAGAATGAATCCGGGCTTAGTCTTAAAGTAGAGTGGCTGGAAGGATTTTCCTACGCCAATAAAATGGAAGCCTGTATGTACAGCGCCAGTGAAAAACAAAAAGACGGCAGCTTAAAAAGCTACATGGAATTCACCCACGATGAGATAAACAACAAATCCATCTTAAGTATAAAACAGGATGTGAAGCTGCTCAGCGAAAATATTGTTCCACTGGGTGGCGTTGGATTAAAAGCGGCGCTGGATAAACACGGCGTGCAATCATCCGAGATCGATTATTTCCTGCCGCACATGTCGAGCAATTTCTTTAAAGATAAAATTTTCCAGCGGCTGATAGAGAACGGAACCGGCATCCCTTACGATAAATGGTTCGTTAATCTCAGTACCGTTGGCAATGTAGGCGCTGCTTCGGTTTACCTGATGGTGGATGAATTATACCACAGCGGCAAACTGAAAGCGGGTGATAAGATCTTATTACTTGTTCCGGAAAGCGCCCGTTTTTCTTATATGTACAGCCTCCTTACCGTTTGCTGATCATTCCATTTAAAAGGGATTATTTAGGTTATTGTAGTAATTTCATCCTTCATATCAACCAACCCATTGTGGCAATATGAAAAAAGAAGAAATACCCCAGGACGACGGCGCTCTCAACAAATTAACCAAAGAAGTGGTGTATGCGGTTGACAGCTCAGGTAAATACAGCACCGAGCTCAGCACCGGCTGGGATGTAAAGACCAAGGCCCTGGATGTAGCCTGGCAGGATATTGAAAAACGCATTGAAGACGCCCGGCAAAAAGTATTAAGAAATGAAGCCAGTCCTGTTTTATATTTCATGGAATTGCGGCTGATGGACATCGGCATTGTTGCTGCCTATACCGGCTTTTGGAAATGGACCATCAAAAAACACCTGCGGGCTCAGGAGATCGCCCTGGAGAACCGGCTGCCGGCGATCTACCTCGTGGATTCAGGCGGCGTGTTCCTGCCCATGCAAGCCGAGGTCTTTGCCGACAAAGAGCATTTCGGGCGGATC
>DAOLIP010000032.1:0-32539 GCA_035328475.1 Ferruginibacter sp. | reverse complement strand
CATAGAACTAGCTGTTAAAAATATTACAGCGGAATTTTTACAAAAAGAAAAACTGGAGCATTGGGCCGCTCACTATCATTTAGATGATAATGTAGGCGGGAAGAACGTAGGAATTGTAATGGCAGGCAATATTCCCCTGGTAGGATTTCATGATTTTCTTTCAGTATTCATCAGCGGCCACCGGCAAACGATCAAATTATCCACCAAGGATGACATCCTGCTGAAACACCTGGTTGAAAAGCTGACAGAGTGGGAACCGGCACTTACCCAACGCATTGATTTTGCCGGCATGCTCAAAGGCTGTGACGGGTATATTGCCACCGGAAGCAATAACTCGGCCCGGTATTTTGAACAGTACTTTTCAAAATATCCCAACATCATACGCCGCAACCGTACGTCGGTAGCTGTTTTATCGGGCAATGAAACAGAAGAGGAATTAGGCAACCTGTCTGATGACATACACCAGTATTTCGGGCTGGGTTGCCGCAATGTAACCCGTATACTTGTTCCGGAAGGTTATGATTTTGTTCCGCTGCTGAAGGCCTTCGACCGGTATAAACATTTTTCGGATCATCATAAGTTCAAAAATAATTTCGACTACCAGTTTTCCATCCTGCTTATGAATAATATTTATTACATGACCAACGGAACCACCCTGCTGGTTGAAAGTAATGACAATTTTACAGCCATCAGCCGGGTCAATTACAGTTATTTTAAGCCCGGGGAAAACGTGATTGAGAAGTTGAAAGGCAATGCCGATATACAATGCATCAGCGGCAGAAACCTCATTCCCTTTGGACAGGCTCAAAAGCCGCAGTTGATGGACTATGCCGATGGGGTAGATACGATGCAGTTTTTACTATCTTTATGACCGCAGCCTCTGGCCCCCGCCGAATGAGAAGGATGATTGGCAGGCAGGAGAAGAACAGAGAGCAAAGTTGGGTTTCTTAATAGGAATTTGCGATCTACGAAACTCTTCCTAATTTAATGTTAAACATGGCAGCAGGTAAATCTCATTTTGTCATTGCACCGTTACTTTGTATGGTCAGGCACAGGAGTTGATAAAGGATTACATACAAAAAACCAAACCTGATTAAATTTGTTGAACTAATTAAAACCTACGTAAAAATGAAATGGAAACAGATTTTGGCCACCGTTGCCATTAGTGCAGTAACCACGCTTGGAGTGATCTGGGGTTATGCAAAGTTTTCGGGCAAGAATGATACCTATGCCGGTCAGCAGGCCGGAGTAGTTCCTGCCAATTATAAATATGCAGGTCTATTGGATGGTAATACCCCTCCGGGAAATGCGTTGGATTTTACCGTGCCCTCTGAAGCAGCTACACCTGCCGTGGTGCACATCAAAACAAAGACCAATGCCAAGCAGGTGAATAATAACCTGCCCCGCCGTTCGCCCAATAATCCGTTCAGCGATTTCTTTGACGATGATATGTTCAACCAGCTTTTTGGTGGTCGTGGCCGTAACATCATTCCCGAACAAAGAGCCAGTGGCTCGGGCGTTATCATCAGCGAAGACGGGTACATAGTTACCAACAACCACGTGGTGGAAAATGCCGATGAAATAACCGTTACCCTCAACAACAAGAAAACATACAAGGCAAAAGTGATCGGCACCGATCCTTCCTACGACCTGTCGGTAATAAAAGTTGATGCGAAAGATCTTCCTTTTTTATTGTATGGGAACTCCGATGATCTCAAAATCGGCCAATGGGTTTTAGCGATCGGTTATCCATTGAACCTGGAAACCACTGTAACCGCCGGCATCATCAGTGCTAAAGCAAGGGCGCTTGGTTTGAATAAAGACAAAAGCGGTGATCCAAAAGCAGGTGTGGAATCTTTTATACAAACAGATGCCGCGGTAAACATGGGTAACAGCGGTGGTGCTTTGATCAATACCGATGGTAAGCTCATCGGCGTTAACTCAGCCATTGCTTCACCAACCGGTTATTATTCAGGTTACTCTTATGCCATCCCGGTTAATATTGTTAAGAAAGTAGTGGATGATCTGATCAAATTCGGCAGTGTGCAGAGAGGGTTCCTGGGACTTAGTTTTGTGAATGCAAGCGACCTGGCAGAAGAAGATAAAAAGAAAGCAGGCATCCCGGTAAATGCAGAAGGAATTTATGTTTCGGATGTGCTTACCGAAGGCGGGGCATATGAAGCCGGCATACGCAAAGGCGATATACTGAAAAAAGTGGATAACCGTGAAGTGGTCAGCGGAGCCGAAATGCAGGGACTTATAAGCCGTCTGAAACCCGGCGATAAAGTGCCGGTAACCTACGTTCGTAATGGCAAAGAATATACGGTGAATGTAACCCTGAAGAACAAGGCAAATAATTACGATATTGTAAAAGCAGGTGATGCACTGGAAACACTGGGCGCCGACCTGGTTACACTGGATTCAAAAAAAGCTAAGGAATACGGCATTGCCGGTGGCGTGATCGTAAAGAAGATAAATGAAGGGGCACTGAACGACCAAACGAGAATGAAAGACGGATTTATCATTCTTAAAGTAAATGACAAAACGGTGAAAACGGTGGATGAAATGAAAGCGGCTGTAGGTTCACAAAAAAGCATTACCATCAGCGGGTTTTATCCCGGCTATGATGGTATTTATGAATACCCGCTCTCCCTGGGAGATGGCGAATAAAACAGTTCTTTAAAAAAAGCGGCAAAAAGAATTGCCGCTTTTTTTATCCTTCTTTTTCAAGAACCAGATACCCCCCGGGTTCCAATTCAATAACTGAGTCAGCATTTAAGCTACGCCTGCTTTCAGAGAAGATCTCTTTAAAAATTCCATCCACTACCGGATCGGTGATTGTAAAGTGGGTACTGGTACCACTTAAGTTCAGCAATACCAGAACCTCATTGTCGCCATTCTTCCGCAGGTAAGCTAAAACAGGCGGATCACTGGCCGGATGTATCATGAATGTATTCACAGCCGGATCGCAGGCCCTGAGTGCAGGATTTTTTTTTCGCAAACCAAGCAATGTCTTATAAAAAGAATGGAGTTCATTATTACCCGTCCAGGCGATGGCATCTTTATCAAAAAATTTCAACCGCTTCCGGTTAGGCAGTTCCTGCCCGCTGTATATAAGTGCAATGCCATTCCAGGTAAGACTGAAGACAGCCAAAGCCCTGGCCATCTCCCTGTATTTCTCATACTCTGTCCCGTTCCAGGAATTCTCATCATGATTGCTGGTAAAATACATCCGGTATGCCGTTGCTGGAAAAGCGCCATAATAGCGGTGCAATACTTCCTTCAGCCCATTCATATCCGTATTGCCCTTGCAATAATCTTCTGTTTTATGCATCCATTCCCAGGTAAAGGAAGCATCAAACACTTCGTGAAAGTTTATTTCCTCCGTTTCAGCCAGCCAGAATAAATTTTCTTTCAGTGGCTCAATGGCCGTTCTTGCTTTTTTCCAGAATGCAAGCGGCGTAAGATGAGCCAGGTCGGCACGAAAGCCATCAATATCAAAATTGATCACCCAGTATTTCATTGCATCGATCATTGCTTCCTGTTCTGCTTCGCAAGAATGATCGATCTGTATCACGTCTGTCCAGTCGTACGGCGCCCGGAACTTTCCTTCCGCATCTCTTTCAAAATATTCGGGATGTTGCGTGGTCCAGACATTATCCCAGGCCGCATGGTTGGCTACCCAGTCCATCACCACTTTCATATTAAGTGCATGGGCTTTTTTTAAAAGTTCTTTAAAATCATCTGCCGTTCCAAACTCCGGGTTCACGGCTTTAAAATCCTTTATCGAATAATAACTTCCCATTGTTCCCTTCCGGTTCTTTTCGCCAATGGGATGAATGGGCATGATCCAGAGTATCTCTACACCCATGTCTTTCAGCCGGGGTAATTCATTTGCAAAAGCAGTAAAACTCCCCTCGGGTGAGTATTGCCGGATATTTACCTCGTAGATATTAGTGGAAGAGAGCCAGTTGGCACGTTTATAATTGGTACTCATCGTTGCTGTTTTCGTTCAGGATGATCAAATGTAAGCACTGGCGGCCTAAAATACCGGAAGCATTATCCCCGGCAACCCTGTAACTTTGCCCTGCTATTTACGTATGAAGCAATTTAATGTTCCCATCATTTACCGCAGCCCGCTGATAAGCGCTGTAAAGAACAGGCGCAAACTGCAGGACAAGATGAAAAAAGATTTCAGTCCTACCCTGCTCAACTTTGGCCCGGTTAAAATTTACCTTGCCCGTCATTTTGGTTTTTGTTACGGCGTGGAGAATGCCATCGACATCGCATTCAGAACCATTGAAGAAAATCCAGGGAAACGCATTTTCCTGTTGAGTGAAATGATCCATAACCAGCAGGTGAATACCGATCTGGAAGAAAGGGGCATTCATTTTTTACAGGACACTTATGGCAAACAATTATTTCCTTTTGAAGAACTGACAAAAGAAGATGTGGTGATCATTCCGGCATTTGGAACCACGCTGGATATTGAAGCCAAGCTGAATGCCATTGGCATTGCAACAGAGAAATACAATACCACCTGTCCCTTCGTGGAAAAAGTATGGAACCGCAGCGAACAGATCGCCCGGAAGAATTATACAGTGGTGGTTCACGGCAAACCCAAACACGAAGAGACCAGGGCCACGTTTTCCCATGCATCGGCACATACCCCAACCGTTATTGTGAACGATATGGCTGAAGCCATTGAGTTAAGTAAATACATTACCGGTGAAAAGAACGCTGCTGATTTTACCACCGAGTTTGCAGGAAAATTTTCAGGAGGTTTTGATGTAAGCCGGCACCTGGAGCGTATTGGCGTGGTAAACCAGACCACGATGCTGGCCAGCGATACCCAGGCCATATCCGAATTCTTAAAACAGGTGATGCTGATGAAGTATGGGCTGGATACTGATACCATTGAAGAACGCTTTGCCGATACAAGGGACACTTTATGTTATGCCACAAACGATAACCAGTCTGCCGTTTATGGCCTGTTGGAAACCGATGCCGATCTTGCCGTTGTGGTAGGCGGCTACAACAGCAGCAACACATCGCACCTGGTTGAACTATGCGAAGAAAAATTACCTACCTATTTCATCAACTCAGAAGAAAAAATAATTTCGGCTAAAGCCATCCGGCATTTTAACCTGCACACAAGGCAGGAACTGGTAACCGAGGACTACCTGCCGCAAACCGGCGAAGTGAAAATACTGATCACCAGCGGGGCCAGTTGTCCCGATGCCCTGGTGGAAGAAGTGATCCACAAGATCATTTCCTTCTTCCCGGTTTCTATTACAAGTGAAGAACTTACTGAACAGTTTTTACAGGCTGAAGTATAACTTTTCTGCCCTACTGAAATAAAGAGCCCCCGCTTAGGTGGCGGGGGAATCTTTGTTTGTGCTTGGTTATCTATTATCGTTAATTATTTTATCAGTTTCTGTGTTATCACCGTTTCTCCAGCCTGAACCTTTATGATATACATTCCTTTTGCCAGGCCTTCGAGGCGGTCGATGGCCAGTGTGGTAACACCCTTGTTCAGTACCGGTTGCCGGCTGATCAGCATCTTCCCGGTGTTATCAAACAATTGAATACTTCCTGTCGTTTTCATTTCACTGGCAACGGTTACATTTACTTTATCTGTAAAAGGTGCCGGGTAGATGGCCGTAATATTGATTCCTCTTATCCGTACATTCAATATGATGGTATTGCTGTACTGAAAGTGATCGTCTTTATCAAAGTAATGAACCCGGTAATAATTCATCCCTTCATCAGCAGTTGCATCATTGTAGCTATAGAACACTACTTTATCACTTGATGTTTGCGCCATTACTTTTCCTACATAATAGAAATGCACGCCATCGTTGCTTCGTTCTATCTCAAAATGACTGCTGTTGCTTTCCTGCAGGCTGCTCCACGACAAGTAGGATATGCCCTGGGAATAATTTCCTTTCAACGGGGTCCATACGATCGGTGGCAAAAAATCATTACTCTTAATTCCTTTTGAATAAGAACTGATGTTCTTACCGGCAAAAGCAAGTGATTGTCCGAGGAGCAGGATCAAAGAAGCCAGTATTACAGTCCGTTTTACAAACAGATTTTCTTGTGTAGAATTATTTATTTTCATATTTCAGGATTGTGTATCAGTAATAAGCTAACTAGGGGAAACTTTCAAGAGAATTGGAAAATAAACGTACGGCATTTGAATGCCCGGAGGTTTCTTACAGAAATTGGTTCAGAAGCTTTTGGAAGGATATGTTACTTTAAAACATTGCTGCACATAATCAATGGCTGTTAATGCCGGTCATTATGATAAATTCTTCAAGGGGATATTAAAATCGGGAAAATTACCTGTGTGTACAGGATTTCTTGGAGGTTTGGTAAAAGTAAATATTGTGGCTCATTTATGCAAGCATTTTCAGTTTTTTTTCTGTGAGATCGATCGCAATTTTTAATTGTTCGTCCATATTCAGGTTCGTATTATCAATTTCTATTGCATCTTCTGCCTTACGCAAGGGGCTTATCTTCCTGTTGGAATCTATATAATCCCTCATCTCCAGGTTATTCTTTACCTCTTCCACTGTTACATTAGGGTTTTTGCTATAGAGTTCTCTGAACCTGCGCTCTACCCGTACTGCCGTATCGGCTGTCATGAATATTTTCAATTCAGCATCCGGGAAAACGGTGGTACCAATATCTCTTCCATCCATCACAATACCTTTTTCCTTTCCCAGGGCCTGTTGTTGTGCAACGGCAAAAGACCGAACAGCTTCAATGGCAGCCACATCACTTACTTTTTCAGCGATCACCAGGTCACGGATAACATACTCCACATTCTCCTCATTTAAATAGATCTCCGACTGCTGAGACACTTCGTTGTAGTGAAACCCGATGGTTATATTTTTCAATGCGGACTCTACTTCATTTGTGTCTGTCCAGTCGATATGATTGCGGAGAAAGTACAGGGTGATAGCCCGGTACATGGCCCCGCTGTCGATATAAACATAACCGAGTACCTTGGCCAGTTGTTTTGCCAGGGTACTTTTTCCGCATGATGACCATCCATCGATCGTGACTATGATTTTCTTTTTCCCCATTCAGCAAAAATGGGTCAAAAAAAAACGAAATCAAAATGAAATTAAACCGCCCCTCCTTGTTACAAAGAACTAGTAACTGCCGGCCGTAACCGGCAGTTTATTTAATTAAACAATATGAATTTCTGGCTCAGCACCTTATTACCCATTTGCACCTGCATGGTATAGGTACCATTGCTGTACTTTGACAGGTTTGTTAAGCGGATCACATTACTTCCCCTCACTACTGTTTGTTTCTGGGTGTAAACGATCTTTCCGCTGTTGTCAACCATCCTGATATTTATCTCTTCTGAATTCTCCGCAGTAAAGCTCAGGGCTATTTCGGCACCGGCCGGGTTAGGCATCAGCTTTAAAGGAATATTCATTTTCGACTTACGTAAAGCAACCATATTACTATACGTGTACTCGCCATTCACGTCTATCACTTTTATCCGGTAGTAGATAACCTCATCGTTCACTTTACTTACATCATCTTTTAGTGAGAAGCCCTGTAATTCATTTATTTTCACCGGCTGATATACAGCACCCACTTTTTTAAAGTTGATGTTATCAGTACTGCGTTCTGCTTCAAAATGATCGATCTTGCTGTTGGTAAGTATTGTCCAGTTCAGCGATGTTTCTGCTCCCTGCAATACCGCATTCAAAACAAATACGTCATTTGCAAGCACCGTACCTACATACCTCCAGTCACGGTCCAGGTTGGCAGCATATTTTTTCTGCACAGTTGTTCTTGACCCCGGTGAAGCATCCCCGGTGAACGTTCCGCCAGTACCCATCCGGTAAGAAGTACCCTTGATATTGTTCACCGAATTCAATGAGTCGAAACGGTTATCCAAACCATCAGCATCGGTATCCAGGCCAGTTAAAGTAACCAGGTCATCGGCTTTGCCATTCAGGTTAAAGTCATTGCCTTCAACAATGTCTGCCTGGCCGTCGCCATCCGTATCCAGGTCACGGTAGTCGGGTGTTCCATCAGCATCATGATCGTAAACCATAATACCTGAACCACCGAATCCAACCAGGTTATCGTAGGTGTTAATCAATCCATCGCCATCGGTATCTGTTACCACAGGCATCTTATACCCGGCAGTTGACTGTCCTTCAATATTATCAGGAATACCATCATCGTCCGAATCAATGTCCAGGTAATCCGGGTTACCAATTGCATCAGAGTTCCGTAAATTCAGTGCCCCCATACCGGATACTGTTGTTGACCAACCATTTGTTCCCATTACCCCGTCAACAATTCCGTTAAAATTGGCATCTGGTAATCCGGCTTCTATTACGTCGGCAATACCGTCACCGTCGCTGTCAATATCATATGCATTGGGCCGCAGATCCTGGTCAATATTTTTATTCGGATAAGCATCTGCTCTTCCGTCTACCGGGCTTACATCCGGCCCGGTTTTTAACACTGCGGTAGCCAGGATAAAATTATCTGCAATACCATCGCTGTTGGCATCAGAGAAGCCATCGATCCTTCCGTCGTTGTTACTGTCTGCTGCCAGTGCTTCTATTACATCGGGAATACCGTCGTTGTCGCTATCCGTATCTAAATAGTTAGGAATACCATCGCCATCAAGATCCATATTTCCCAGTCCATTGCCAGAACCCTGCACACCGGTACTGTTTCCATCAACGTTCTGTGAAAATCCATCGGCATCGGTATCGGTGTAGTTATCAATAATGCCATCACCGTTGGCATCCACACCATAAGATTCCACTACATCAGGAATGCCGTCATTATCACTATCCAGGTCGTATTGGTTAGGGATACCGTCTTTATCCTTATCTGCATTATCGTTTACACCATCGCCGTTTGTGTCTGTGAAGCCAGGGAAGTTTGTATCATAAAAATTAGGGATTCCATCATTGTCTGAGTCGGCGCCAAAATCGAAATTATCATTCACACCGTCGCTGTTGGTATCAACATAGCCGGGATAGGTTGGATCTTTCCAGTTTGGAATGCCGTTGCTGTTTGCATCCTGCAAAGCGACAGGGTTATTAAATTCTACATAATCTGGTATGCCATCGTTGTCATCATCAATATCCACACAAACCGTAATGATCACGCTGATCCTTGCCGTATCTGAACAGCCGGCACCATTGGTATAGTAAGCCCAGTAAATACCTGAAGTACTTATTGGTGTATATGGGCTGAATATATTGGCCGGAATGAAAGGCTTGGCTGAATAAAAGGTGTAACCGGCATACTTCATCCACGGAAGTGTAACAGTCAGGTTAACACATTTATTAACCAGTACAGTATCTTTTGGCGTAAAGCAGGGGCCGGACAATGGATGAATAACCGGTCCGCTTACAATACAACCCGACGTGATTACTCCACTTGAGTCAAACAGGGCATTTCCTGAAAGCCTGCCTGAATAATTTATACGGGCACTGTTTCTCAATGATCCCACACAGCTCACAATTTTACAAGCCGATGCGGTTACCACTTTAAATTCAACATTGCTGTTCACTCCCGGGCCGATCTTACCGCCTGTTACTGCATTGGCACCAACACCGATCCGGAATAATATCCTGTTGCTTACAAGATCATATTCTGCTTCATCATCACCCGGGGCATCGGTTTTTGCAACGCCACCTATCTTGATGGTACCGGGCATATAGGTAGTTCCAGATGGTAAATTATCTGTAATGATGGTATTGGTACTTGAGTCGTTGCCTGAGTTGGCATAGTTGATCTGGTATCGCATACTGTCACCAGGAACCAATGAACCACCGTTAAGATCAGAAGCCGATTTATCAAAAGAGAAGGTAGGATTATACTGAGAAATAGATGTGGTCAATATATGAGCGATGACCATTTCATCGGGTGAAGCAAGCCTTACGGTTGCAGAACTTTTATTATTTCCTAACTGGGCATTACCTGCATTGGGCATATCAATGATGTTGGCATCATAACCCAATGTGTTATTGAAAGAAGGGTTACGGGTAGTTACCACAGCCCCTTTATAACCAATGGTACTGTTCCACATATCATCGGTACCTGCAGTACCGTTCGGCGTTAAATTATAAAACGAAGCGGCACCACTCTGTTTGAAGGCAAAAGAATCTTTCCAACTACGGTCACCGTCATACACTACCCCACCTAATTCACAACTAACCGGGCCGGTAGGAGGTGTTAAGAATCCACTAAGTGTAAAATCAACCGGGGCATTCCCTTTCTGCACCACGGCACATCCGTCGAACACCGTTAAGTTTCGGGCGATCAAGGTTGGATTGGCATAAACAATAACGAGAGTCCAGCCACCATATGCATTATTCTTTCCAACCGGTGGACACACATTTGCAAGGGTATAGGTACCGTTTGGATTGGTAGCATTGATCAATGCAGTAATATTAGCAAAACACTGGAAGCCGGTATAGTTGAATCCAACCGGTGCGCCGGAATTGTAATAATCAGTTTGTGTTGAAGTAATGGTGGTATAAGAAGCAGCACCGGGTAATTTTAATTTACAGGTGGTTTCGCCGGTGATCCAGGCTGTGCTTCCGCCATTCACCCCTTCGCCGGCACCCCAGTATAATCCTGCAAAAAGTACGTTAGAACAAGAAGGCAGGTTAAGGTCGGAAGTTGATGAGTTAAAGGTTCCGTTATTATCAATCCCAAGCACCTGCATATCAAAAGACATGTCGTTTGAAGTGGCAGATCTTAAATGCACTTCTACAGCAATGGTGTTATTTCCTGAAGTAAACAAAGAAGGACTCAGATCATACGAAACAGCTTCTGCTGCTCCCGGGGCAATGCTGGATGAAGCCAGTGTTCCGTATGAAACACCGCCGCCAGGCATATTGTTACGGATCCTTTCTACCCCGTTCACATAAACAACAATACCGTCGTTACGCAAAAGGTTCAACTGTATAGAAGAAAAAATGGTTGATAATTCAACAGCAGTAAAGTTCACTGTCTTTCTGAAATAGTAAGCAGTGTATTTGTTACCTCCTATCGGTAAACATAAAGGCAACTGGCCATTGGGAAGGCAGGTTGTTTGCCCCGAATTATACCCATACTTGCCGGGGCCATTTACCGGTAATGCACCCACGTTCCAGGTTGCAGGCATTACATACGTTTTTTGCTTCCAATCTGTACCCACGGGACTATTTGCCGGGGCAGCGTTCTGGGCATGGTAATCCCATGTGCTGCCGAAAGCAACCTTAACGGTAGGGGCCGGGTTATCTACGTCGATATTAATACCGTTCCCGTCATTATCCATTGATGTACCAGCCGGAGGTAATTCTCCTGTTCCGGGAGTTCCGGCCCCGATACCTGAGGTGGAAATGATACTGTTGGAAACGTACACGATGTTTCCCTTTACAGAGGGATTATAATACCGTGAGGTAAATGCACGAACGATCTGTGCATTGGTTACTGAACATAATAGTACAGCAGTGACTAAGAGGGGTACAATTCTTTTCATGATTCCAGATTTTTAGTAAGCATCTGGCCTTTCAAAAAAGAATACTGGATGGTTAAAATTCTGTTTTATTTCTTGTGAAAATTTGCCAAGCCGTCAAGACTTCAATAGTAAAACCAACTTAGCTATGTAAGGGAGAAAACACGTGAAAGACAGTAAAATTACTATTCTGTTAGGGGGATGCAAATATAGCAAAATCATTTTCGGATTTCCAAGCATTTTATGATCTTTTTATAGAAATAGTTCTACTTTTTATCATAAATACAAGATTATCAAGTAGATAAAAAATGTATTTTTATCCACAAAAAATAAAAAATGCCACTCATAAAGGGTGGCATTTTAAACATGTAAGTAATATTGTTTATACTTCTGATTTCTTCTCTTTCTTTTTCTCCTCAGGCTTCAGGGAGAACCTTATCTTCTCGGCTGCCTCATCCAGTTCAGCGATCATTACGTCGCCGCTCTTGATACTCATATTCAATATCTCTTCAGCCAGCGGGTCTTCGAGGTATTTCTGAATGGCCCTGTGCAATGGCCGGGCTCCAAACTGGGAATCATACCCCTTATCTGCAATAAACTCCTTGGCCTTTTCTGTAAGTTCCATCGAAAACCCAAGATTGGCCAGGCGTTTCATCACCCCCATCATTAATATATCAATGATGGCAAAGATATTTTCCTTTGTAAGGGAGTTAAATACTACCACGTCATCGATCCTGTTCAAAAACTCAGGGCTAAATGTACGTTTAAGTGCCTTTTCGATCACCGCCTTATTATTCTCATCGGCATTTTCCATACGGTTGGCTGTTGCAAAGCCTACTCCGTCGCCAAAATCCTTTAGTTGACGGGCCCCGATATTAGAGGTCATTATAATAAGTGTATTCTTAAAATCAACCTTACGGCCCATTCCATCAGTAAGCTGACCGTCATCCAGTACCTGTAATAATATATTATAGATATCGGGATGTGCTTTTTCTATCTCATCAAGTAGTATAACTGAATATGGTTTGCGACGTACCCGTTCGGTAAGCTGCCCCCCCTCCTCGTATCCAACATATCCCGGAGGCGCACCGATGAGCCTGCTTACAGTGAATTTTTCCATGTACTCACTCATGTCGATACGGATAAGGGCATCATCACTATCGAACATATGCTTTGCAAGCGCCCTGGCCAACTCTGTTTTACCAACACCGGTTGGTCCAAGGAAGATGAACGTACCAATCGGTTTCTTAGGATCCTTCAACCCTACCCTGTTACGCTGTATCGCTTTCACTACTTTAGAGATGGCTTCATCCTGGCCTATAACAGCACCCTGCAGGTCGTTGGCCATGCGGCGGAGTTTTTCCGTTTCTGCCTGTACCATCCGCTTCACCGGTATCCCGGTCATCATCGATACTACTTCTGCAATATCTTCTTCTTCAATTGGATAACGCTTGTGTTTACTTTCTTCTTCCCAGGCATTCTTAGCAGCTTCCAGTTCTTCCTGCAAACGCTTTTCAGTATCCCTGAGAGAAGCAGCCTCTTCAAAACGCTGGCTTTTCACCACTTTATTCTTTTCCAGTTTGATGTCTTCGATCTTCTTCTCCAGGTCAATGATCTCCTGAGGCACGTTTATATTCTTAATATGCTTTCTTGCTCCCACTTCATCCAAAACATCAATTGCTTTATCTGGTAACAGGCGGTCGGTCATATACCGGTCGCTCAGTTTCACACAGGCATCAATGGCATCTTTGCTGTAAAGTACGTTGTGGTAATCTTCATACTTATTCTTGATGTTGTTCAGAATCTCAATGGTTTCTTCCACCGAAGGCTGATCAACAATCACTTTTTGAAAACGCCTGTCCAAAGCACCGTCTTTTTCGATGTGCATGCGGTACTCATCTAATGTAGATGCACCGATGCATTGCAGTTCTCCTCTTGCCAATGCCGGTTTGAAAATATTGGAAGCATCCAGTGAACCGCTGGCGCCACCGGCACCAACAATAGTATGGATCTCATCAATGAATAATATCACATCCCGGTTCTTCTCCAGTTCGTTCATAATGGCTTTCATTCTTTCTTCAAACTGGCCCCGGTACTTGGTTCCGGCAACCAAGGCTGCCAGGTCAAGACTAACCACTCTTTTATCAAACAATACCCGGGAAACTTTACGTTGAACGATCCTCAACGCTAAACCCTCTACAATAGCGGTTTTACCAACACCCGGTTCACCGATAAGGATCGGGTTATTCTTTTTCCGGCGGGAAAGTATCTGTGATACCCGTTCTATCTCATTCTCCCTGCCAACGATGGGATCCAGTGTTCCGTTCTCGGCAAGGCGGGTGATATCCCTTCCGAAATTATCAAGCACCGGTGTTTTTGTTTTTGGCTGGTTGCCACTGCCGGCACGCTGCGATTTTTGCTGGCTGTATTTCTTTTCGTCCTCGAAATCCTCTTCGCCCTCATCACTGAATTCTGCAGACGGAGGATTGCTGGTAACAAATCCAAGCTCATTCTTAAATACGTCGTAATCCACATCAAACTGGTTTAGTATCTGTGTAGCTATATTCTCTTTGTTCTTTAATATAGAAAGCATCAGGTGCTCACTTTCCACCTGGGCGCTTTTTTGTGCCTTGGCCTCCAGCACCGTAATGCGGATCACTTTTTCGGCCTGCTTTGTCAATGGCAGCGAATTGATGTTTGCAATGTTCTTGCCGGTCTTATCTTTTACGGCTATCTCTATTTCTTTGCGGAGTTCAAAAAGGTCAATGTTAAGTGATTTTAAGATCTTTACTGCTGTGTTCTCTCCGTCCCTGATCAATCCTAAAACCAAATGCTCCGTGCCGATGAAATCATTTCCTAGTCTGAGCGCTTCCTCCCGGCTGTAAGAGATTATTTCTTTTACCTGGGCTGAGAAATTATTATCCATTTTATATTGAATTTAGCTTGTACAATAATAACGATTATTTTAAAGATATAGTTTACGCAACCCGGCAAATGTTAATATGTTAAAAAGTTAAAAAGCAGTTTTCAACTCCGTCACTTCTTCCAGAAAACTGCCGTTTATTTCCGGGTGAGAATTGAACAAAACCAAAATTTGCTTTACTTTACAAAGAACACCCGGTTGTAAACTTCAACTTGTTATAATGAATGTCAAAACAGATACCAAAGAAAGATTTACTGTAATTACGCCCCAGGAAGCCGGTTTATCTGTTAATATGACAGAGGAACTTCACAATTTGTTGCTTCCTTACCTGCAAAAAGACATACCGCATATTGTTTTGAACATGGAGAACGTTAAAACCATTAACGAAGAAGCCACCGAACAAATTGCCGGCATTCAGCAGCAGTTCTATGCCGAAAATGCTTCATTTGTGATCTGTTGCCTGCAACCGGAAGTGGAAAAGGTATTTGCCCGCCAGGATTTTTTTGATGTAATGAACACAACTCCGTCGGAAAGTGAGGCATGGGATATTGTGCAGATGGAAGAGATTGAAAGGGAATTATTAGGAGACGATTAACCGGTTCGGGGTCTGAAGTTTAAGGTTTGAGGTAATGCAGCACTTTTACTTCCCGAACAGTCCTAACCTCAAACCTTAAACCACAAACCTTAAACTTCAAACTGCCCATTTTGTTCGCTTTAACCATTTTAGGAAACAATTCTGCCATTCCTGCTTTCGACAGGAACCCCACCGCCCAGGTTTTACAAACCATGGAAGAAAGTTTTTTGATTGACTGCGGCGAAGGAACACAGATGCAGCTTTCCAAATACAAAATAAAGCGCAGCAAGATCAATCACATTTTCATTTCTCACCTGCACGGCGATCATTACTTTGGACTGATCGGCCTGCTCACCAGCATGAGCCTGCTCAACCGCACACAAGATCTTCATCTGCATGCACCCCCCGAACTGGAAGAACTGGTAAACATGCAATTAAAATTTGCCGCCACCCATCTTTCTTACCCGCTGCATTTTCACCCGTTAAAAAATGAAGGGGTGATCTTAGAGGGAAATAAAATGATCATCGAATGTTTTAAAGTGCAGCATCGTATTGATTGCTGGGGATTTTTATTCCGGGAAAAAAGAAACCTGCGGAAAGTGAATGCCGAACGTGCAAAGATCTACGAAATACCTGCTGCCTTTTATGAAAAACTGCAGCAGGGCTTCGACTATGCAAATAAAAAGGGAAGTATTGTACCTAATGATGAAGTGACGATACCCGGGCCCAAGACAAAATCATACGCCTATTGCGCCGACACCATCTATGATGAACGTATTGCAGAAAAAGTAAAAGAGGTTGATCTTCTCTATCACGAAACCACTTACCTGAAAGACCTGCACGAAAGAGCCGCCGCACGCTTTCACAGTACTACCGTGCAGGCGGCAGCCATTGCAGAAAAAGCAGGTGCAAAGAAATTACTTATCGGTCATTTCAGTTCCAAGTATGAGAAACTGGATGAGTTTTTAAACGAAGCAACAGAAGTTTTTAAGAATACCGAACTGGCACTACAGGGGAGTTGTTATATTATTTAGCCATTGGTTATTGAAGCATTGGTCATTCTTTGGTCTTCACCACATAATTAAATCCATCGGCCATTATCCAGTTATAGAATTCGGCAAACCATTTTCGCCAGGCCAGTTCGTTATGCATGCTATCGGGATGGATTAATGAATAGATCATGGCGGATGATCTTTCCCCCAACGACTCCCGTACATCCAGCATATCCTGTATGTATGAGCCGCCTTCTTTTCCTCCCATGTAAAAGAAGAATTTGCCGTTCATTTTTCCTGCCAGGGAATCCGTAAGCGGTTTGATAGCAGCCGCTGTCCAGAATGCCGGGGAAAAAATTCCACCCTTCCCAAAAATATCAGGCCGCTTAAGCATGGCATAATAAGAAATAAGTCCGCCCATGGAACTGCCTGCAATAAGAGTATTCTCTTTTGAAGACAGCGTACGGTATCTTTTATCGATGTACGGTTTGAGCGTTTCAGTTAAAAAAGCAAGGTATGCATCGCCCTCCCCGTTTCCAAAGCCTTCAAAGTAAAATGGATTGTATTCATTGAACCGTTGAGGTCCGTTCTCAATTCCCACTACAATGCATGCTGGTTTTCCTTTAGCGATCAGTGAATCCAGGCATTCATCTACACCCCATTCCCCATAACCCGAAGTATACTCATCGAAAAGATTCTGCCCGTCGTGCATGTACATGACCGGGTAGTGTTTTTTACTTTTCAGATAATCCCCGGGCAGGTAGATCCATATTTTCCTTGTTCGATTCAGTTGCGGCATGAAGAAAGCTGTATCTGCGACCTGAACCTGCCTGCTTGCCGTGTGTTGTTTTTCTGCCGAAACAAAATCGTCCTGCCAGGCATCAATATTTATTTCAATGGTTGTATCTGACTGTAATCTTAAAAAGCGGTTCTGTATGCTTTTCCCATCAGGCTGCGTTTCGGTTTTCTGCCAACTGCCGCGTATGCATTTGTATTCGTAATCATCAGCAGCAAGCTTCACCGAAACCTGCAGCACATGATCAGCATTGGGTAAAAATAATAACGTATCACTCGCCGGAACCCACCGGTTAAAACTGCCTGAAATATAAATGCTGTCGCCCGCGTGTGCTGCCGGAAATTTATTGAGTTTGAAAACAACACGGTATTGCGCCTCCGTTTTTGCAAAGGCAAAAATCAATGCAACAAGGCACAAGATATTTTTCATTCAGAATTTATTAGTGCGCATAGTTGAATCACACAAACACACAGAAAACTTAGCATTCAATTGATCCGTTCTATGTACCTGCATGGTTCAAATTTATTTACCCAGGTAGTTCTTTACCTTTTGATGTATGTTGCTGCTCAATGGAACCAGGGGAAGCCGCAACACATTTTGAATGATCCCCATCTCAGCCAGGAATGCCTTTGCCCCGGCCGGGTTATTCTCGGCAAACAACAGGTCATTTCCCTCCAGGCATTTATAATGCAACGGTCTCGCTGCTGCAAAATCGCCTTTTACACAATGGCGAACCATATCCGAAAAATCTTTCGGGAAGCAATTGGCCGCCACACTGATAACGCCATCCATGCCGCAGGCAATTAATGGAAGCGTTATATGATCATCGCCGCTCACCACTAAAAAATCTTCGGGCCGGTCACGCAGTATGTGCATGCATTGCACCATATTGCCGCTGGCTTCTTTAATGCCGGCGATGTTCTTTACTTCTTTTGCCAAACGTAATGTTGTTTCTGCCGAAATGTTGCTGCCCGTTCTGCCCGGCACATTATATAATAATACAGGCTTTGGACTGGCATCCGCTAGGTTCTTATAGTGCTGGAAGATGCCTTCCTGCGATGGTTTATTATAATAAGGACTGGCGCTCAGCACCGCAATGGCTTTATCCAGCGGGTAGCTCTGCAGGTTCTCCATTACTTCTCTTGTATTATTTCCACCCACACCTATCACTACCGGCACCCGGTTGTTTACCCGGTCGTAGGTATAATTAATGATATCGAATCTTTCTTCTGTTTCCAGCGTGGGTGTTTCGCCGGTGGTACCTAAGGAAACGATGTATTCAATGCCGCCTTCAATAATAAAATCGATCAGCTTACCCAGGGCATCATAGTCCACCTCCATTGATGGTTTGAAGGGAGTAACAATTGCCACACCCGTACCCTGCAATTTTGTACGCAACCTCATAAAAAATTTTTGTGAAGGTATTGAGAAGTGGGGAGATTATGAAACGTGAGGATTTGCAGAAGGGATTATGCAATCGCTGCCTTCAGTATCCTGGATTTAAGCGGATAAGCCTTATCCTTGCCGTAAATAAACAAACAAGTACCGTTCTTTATTTTATTGATGATTGGCCTGTGCAGTTTCTCCGGCAAAGCAGGACATCCCTGGCTGCGACCGAGATAGCCCTGGGCCCGTATCAATCCTTCGCTAACATAGGCGGCTCCATGAATCACTATATCTCTGCGGTTAGCATTGTCATTGATCCCCCTTTCCAAACCTTCTAATCTTAATGAATAACCATGCCCACCCATATAGGTGCCAAGTGTTTTATAGAACCCAAGACTGCTCTTATTGCTCTGCGGTTTATTGGAAAACTGGTTTGCGTATTCCAGTCCTGAATTATGGCCATGTGCCACGTACGTACAGTACAATACCTTACGGCTGTTGAGGTCTATTACAAATAACCTTTTTGAAGAAGAAGGCAGACTGAAATCAACAATTGAGATCACATCATCCTTATCGATATCCCCGTTCTGCTTCAGGTATTCAAACCCCTGCATGGCGTATTCAAATGCCCGGCGGGAAAGACCCTGGCGGTCAAGATACAGGCTATCATAAAGGAAATAGGTACTGCTGCTTTTTTTCTTCTCTTCGCCAGCAAAAGAAGAATCTTTACCCGGATTTGTTTTTGTAACTGTAATATGCAAATGTTTGTGGCTTGCTGTTGCAAACGACAGGGATATAAAGATGCCTGCTGCACCAAACATCGGGAGTACGGTATGTTTAATTCCGTTGAATTTCACTTGCTGATCTTTCTATTCTTGAACGGCACAAAGATCGCCCGGGATTTTGTTTTAGTTTTGTTAAAAACTAACAGAATTATCACTGGGTTGTCATTTTTCAGCATCCCCTTGCTGATATCCATCACCACTACAGCCCATAAGGCTCATTTGAATTGACGGGGGAAAAACAAAACTTGTTAAACATGGAAAAGCATGGAATATTTTCAACACGAACAGTAAACTGGCTGGCAGCAGCGGTACTTATCATCCTGTTGCTCTATTTCGGAAGAACACTTTTTGTACCCATGTTCTACGGTTTGTTCATCGCCATTGTGCTTTATCCCGTATGCCGCCGGTTAGAAAAACATGGCTTTTCAAAAAGCATGGCGATAGCAACCGGATTGCTGCTCGTACTCGTACTGTTTACAGCATTGGTATGGATCCTTGTGCTGCAATTCAATGCCTTTATGCACGACCTGCCCGAACTGAAAGCCAAACTGCAGCCATCGCTTACCGGCCTCCGGCAATGGCTGACAGACAATTTCAATTTTTCACTTGCTTCGCAAAATGAATGGTGGCAAAAAACATCCGAGAACCTGTCGGGCAATTCATCCGGCATGGTGGCGGGCATTTTTGACAAGACCGTGTCGGGATTATTCTCCCTCTTTATCATTCCTGTTTTTGCTGCACTGTTTCTTTACAACCGCAAAGATTTTGTTCTGTTCCTGGAGAAAATGACCGGCGATGATCATAAAGACCGGCTGCATTACATACTCAATGAAACGATCATTACCTATTTTCACTTCATCAAAGGGATGGTATTTGTTTACCTGATCGTAGGCGTGCTTAACAGCATCGGCCTGCTGGTACTGGGTATCAGGCACGCTGTTCTGTTCGGTTTTCTCACCGCCATCATGACCATCATTCCCTATGTAGGTATAACCATCAGCGCCCTGCTGCCGATCACCATTGCCTGGATAACAAAAGACAGCATCTGGTATCCATTGGGTGTGGTGGGCGTGTTTGTGTTTGTACAATACCTTGAAGCCAATGTCATTTTTCCCCGTGTAGTAGCTACCCAATTAAACATCAGCACCTGGGCTACCCTGGTTGCCATCATTGCGGGTGGAATTTTATGGGGAGTAAGCGGCATGATCCTGTTCATTCCTTTTGCAGGCATGCTGAAACTGGTGACCGACAATGTTCCTGAATGGGAAGCAATAAATGTATTGATCAGAAGAAACGAGGTGAAGAAGGGACGGAAAATCTGAACACATAGGGCACATAGTTTATCAATATGTTTTATGCTTACTGTGTGTCAATGTGGTTCAAAAAAATTATATCAGCGCCTTACCCTTTAACTGATACGCAATGAGCATGATCACAATTCCCACACCCAGGTAAACAAACTGAAGCCAGAAGAACATATTTATCAGTATCATCTGAACGATGGTCCAGCCGCAGATCATAACACCTCCTGCCAAAGCCCAATCATACCGGTACGCACTTCTTTTCATGTTAAAGAATGCGGCCAGCAGGTTGGTGCCGCCAACAAGTACAGTAAGCACAATGCCCGGTATCAGGAAATCTTTGAACGGAGATGTTTTTAGTAAGTCAGTAGACATCTGCATCACACTGCCATCGGGATAAGTAATAATGAGCAACCCGGAAATCAGCGATGTGATCGCCACAAAAGAGACCAGTATGAATAAAAGTGTTCTCATTCTTAATTTTTCATCATTAATTATATCAAGGCCCTTCCCCCGGTTCCGGTATTTCAAAAGGCAGCGGGTTCTCAAACGGGTCTTCATCCGGGATGATTTCCGGGTCTTCGTCGGGCAGCATTGGCATATCGGGAACCGCATCGGGATGTATCTCCGGGTCCTTCACCGGCGGAATCTCAGGCATCTTTTTTTTGGGATCGTTGCTCATGTGATTACTGATTGCTGTACAAGGTAGGTGCAATCTCCGCTTTAATTCAATGAGTATTGTTATTGAAAAGGGTGATGGTTATCATTTTACCCAACGTTGCCAGGAGATAGATTTGCTTTTATAAACAATACATCATGCTTGGCGAACTGAACGATATGGAAATTAACAACGTACTGTCAAGCCAGGTATTGGGCAGACTGGCTTGTACCGATGGTAAACAGCCTTACATAGTGCCTCTCACCTATACCTACGACGGCGAATATATTTACGGCCAGATCAATGAAGGCATGAAGCTGGACCTGCTCAGGAAAAACCCTAAAATATGTTTTGAAGTGGATATGATGACCGATATGAGAAACTGGAGATCGGTGCTGGTGTTTGGCGAATTCCAGGAACTAAAGAACAGGGATGCTGAAAAAGCAAAAGACGTTCTTTTCAACCGGGTATTTTCTTTAATGACCAGCAGCACCATTCATACGCACGAGCACGAAGAAAAAGGAAAGATAGACGACAGCAACCGGGTAAAACACATCATGTACCGGATCAAAATAAAAAAGCTTACCGGCCGGTTCGAGAAAAGGTAAGGCTGTATATTCAGCCGGGATGACTCAAGCATGAATAATAACCTCAAAAATAAAGCAGCCAAATGGCTGCTTTATTTTTGAGAACCTGTTATCGCTTTATTGCTGTTTCACCAATACATTTTTCTTTACCATATTCTCTACGATCAGTTTCCCGTACTCATGACCCAGGCTTTCGGATGAATTGGGATCAAAAGACTCTGTTTGCACAGAATAGACAAGATCCTTTGAATTCATGTCGTACAAATTGCTTTCCCAGAAATATTTGGTATCGGTAACATAATAACCTGGAGTATATATGCGGTCAAATACCGTAGTGTAATATCCGCCGAAGCGCCTGTAGTAATAAACCGAGCGGGGATAAGCCTGGCTGCGGGCCGGTACATAATACTGTTCTTTTGATTTATCAAGCAACACGATGGTGATCACGGCATCTGCCCCGCTGTTGCGGATCTTATCCACGGCATCCTTTTCACACATGTTTTCAAAAGCCTTAGGACCAAACTGCGCCTGTGCAGAAACGGCATTGTACCCAAGCGCCTTCAGGTCGTCTGCAAAATGATTTTCCATATTGGTACAAATACTCCGGTCCTGGTCCCTTATTAACCCAAGCACCAGGACTTTACTGTATTTTTTTGGGGCGGCATCTGCAGCGCTCCATGAACTCGTTATCCGGGAACTGGAGCAACCGGTTAATAACCCAAGCAGGATAACGGCGATCAATTGAATGTTTTTCATAACCAACGGTTTTATAGTTCTTCATCACAGAAAATAAGAAACCCTGCCGCCCTGTACGGCAGGGTATTGTTAAACAGGACAGAAGCCTGTTTACTTAACGGCTATGTGTTTAGCCTCAAGTTTCCTGGTTTCTTCAGTTTTTGGGATCAGCAGTTTTAATACACCGTCCTCATAGCGGGCTTCGATCTTATCGGCTTTTGTTCCCATTGGAATGGTAAAACTGCGGCTGAAAGAAGTGTAGCTGAACTCTTTACGGGTGTACTTTTTCTCTTTCTCCTCTTTTTCTTCTTTGGTCTCGGCGCTGATGGTAAGCATATCGCCTTCTACATCGATCTTAAAATCATCCTTCTTCATGCCTGGTACGGCAAGGGAAATTTTAAAATCATCTTTGTTTTCAATAATGTTCACGGCAGGGATGGTGAGCATATTGCCCCAAAGGCTACCTCCGTTGTTCATATCAAACCAGTTGTTCCAGGGTTTGAAGAAGTCGTTAAAGACAGATGGCATCAGGTCACCTGTTCTTACTAATGTTTTTGCTGACATAGCAACCTCCTTTGTTTTTATTGTTGTGAACTAATTCTTTTTATATGATGAAGTTATAACCATGAATAACCCAAAAACAAGGATGATCGTCAATAAAAAGGATGATGCTTATCAGCAAAATCTTTTTTCAATCATCATGCAGCACCAGCAGCGGCACTTTGGTTTTATAAGCGATCAGCTTTGTATGCTCTTTGCCGAAAAGCCGCTCAAAGATGTTATGATGATGTGCCACCATCACCAGCAGGTCGGTGGGATGGGTACTGATAAAATCAGCTATTCCCCTTTCCACGTCTTCATCCACCAGTGTATAGAAGCTATGCTTTACCCGGTCAAAAGCGATCTCGGTACCGATCTTACCTGCCACTTCACCTGCCGGCATGTGCGCTTCATTCCGCTGTACATGAAGTACCTGCACATCGGCATTAAAATGTCCGGCTATCTCTTCCAGTACAGCGAACCGTTGTACTTTTCTGCTTTCCTTAAAATCGGCAGCAAAACTGATATGTTTTATAAAACTGAATTCCGCTTCTTCCGGAACAATAACCAGGGGAACCCCTGTTTTACGAATGGCAGCGATCACCGTACTGCCGAATATCCCGGTACTGCTGCCTGCACCTTTCATTCCCATCACCAATAAGCCGGCATGTATTTCCGCCGCCAGCTCTTTTACAACGCCCGCTGTTGTTCCGATACGTACATAACCGTCTGCCCGTATATCGTATTTAGAAGCCAGGTACTCTATTTCTCTTTGCATAAAAGCTTCGTTCTCTTCCTGTACTTCCGTCATCGATAGCGGAATATACCCCGGCGCATCACCAACAGGCATCGGTATGTAATAGGCATGTATAAGAAAAAGACCTGTGTTGAATGATTTGGCCAAAGCGGCTGCATAATCCGTTGCTTTACGTGATGCTTCAGAAAAGTCAACGGCAACGAGAATATTTTTCATTGGTTTTTTTTTAAGGTTTGAAACATGTTTTAATAATATTGTATTAAGGCTATGCGCCCGTAACCATTAAGCAGGCCGTCTTCTGTAAATTCCACATCACCCCCATTCTCCAGTACTTTCTGGATCACATCGTCCACTGCATCCTTGATGTAAAAGGGATAATCCGTGGGTGTTTCTTCTTTATAAATGATATCCGGTTCGGCGCCCTGGCGGGCAGGATACATAAAACTCCTTTCTACCAACAGCAACCGGCAATTCTTATGCGTGGCCGCCTGCCATACCTCCTCAATGCCGTGTGCCAGTTTTTTGGCGCCCATTGCTTTTTCCAACTGGTGCAACAGATCAACCTGTTTCACCTGTCGCCAGTTGCTTACATGCGGCTGAACTATTTTAAATATTTCCGGTTCGGGCAGGTCTTCATAATTTCCGTGAATGAACTCGGTGATATCCTGTTCATGCCTGGTGAGTTTTTTATAATGTCCCAAAACCCTTTCGGCACCCATTACAAACACGGGCAAAGGATATGCTTTCAGCATCAGGGTAAGGTCATCATCCATCTGGTGAAGAAATTTATCCAGTAATACTTCTGTTCTTTCCTCGGGATCTGAGAAATTGGCCACCCTTTCAGGATTTCCTTTTTCTGCAGGAGTTACCTGGTTTGCCATATTGGATTTCACCAGTTTCATTTCTGAACTATTGGCCAGGAACATGACAGACCTTTTGGCGCTGAGCATCAGCACCAGGTACTGCACATCCTGTTTTTTCTGGTACACCAGGTCTCTTATTTCAAAAGATTCGTCGATAATGGTCTTTTCTTCCACCGGAATATCCAGGTAAAATATCTTTTCCACTATAGGTGAAAGAAAGATGGCAATACTTTTCTTATGGGTATTATAATTGATCTGCCCGGTAAGCTGCTTCAGCCGGTTCATCACCGGCAGGGCTTTTTCTGATGGATAGTTATTCATCAGTTCTTTCTCCACTTTGCCAACAGCCATTTTCAGCCGGTACTCCAGGTCGGTCTTCAGGCTGATCTTTGGTTCAAAAGGCATAATGATGGAGATGGCCGGCAGGTATTTCACTGCATTCAGAACGGCCTTTTCGTCGGGGGAGAATGTTTGTGTCATAATGTGTAAATTGAATAACTAAATGTATCGTCCATATCAGCATTTTTTTATAACTGCCATCACAAAGGGTTATGATTCATCTCACTTAATCCGGGCGGACAGGTTGTACTTTTAACAAATGAAAAAATATACTTAAGAAAAGAACCGGGAACTAACAATGGCACGCCCCACCAGCAATAAAGGCTTTACCAGACAAAACAACGTACGGCTCATCCGCGGAGGCGCCGGCTATTTCAATGAGTTGATCCGGCTCATCGGCAATGCAAAGGAAAGCGTCCACCTGCAAACCTATATTTACGATGATGATGAGACCGGTAAACAGGTAGCTACTGCCTTGAAAGAAGCGGTGCAGCGGAAGGTGGAAGTATACCTGATGGCAGACGGATATGCTTCGCAGGCAATGTCCAAATCTTTTATAGACGAACTGAAAAGTGCAGGCATCCATTTTCGTTTTTTTGAGCCGTTATTCAAAAGCCAGGGATTTTATTTTGGAAGAAGGATGCACCATAAAGTAGTGGTAGCGGATGCAAAATATGCAATGGTAGGCGGCGTGAACATAAGCAACCGCTACAACGATATGCCCGGGCATCCCGCCTGGCTTGATTTTGCCCTGCACGTAGAAGGCGAAGTGGTGAAAGAACTCTGCGTGCTTTGCTGGAAATCCTGGAAAGGTTATCCCATGAACATGGGCATCACACCCTGTGAAGAGAAACAACCGCACTTTGATCTTTTACCGGAAGAACGAAGTAAAGTAAGGATGCGGAGAAACGACTGGGTGAGGCGGAAGAACCAGATATCGTCCACTTACGTGGAGATACTGCGTTCGTCAAGATCGGAGGTAACGATCCTGTGCAGCTATTTTTTACCAAGCGGCTTCATACGCCGGCAAATGGTAAATGCCATAAAGCGGGGCGTGAATATACGGGTGGTTGCTGCCGGCGTATCGGATGTAAAAGTGGCAAAAAATGCAGAGCGATGGTTATACGATTGGTTACTTCGGAACGGCATTGAGCTTTATGAATACCAGAAGAATGTGCTGCACGGCAAAATGGCTGTGTGTGATGATCAATGGGCCACCATTGGTTCATACAATATAAATAATATCAGCGCTTACGCCAGTATTGAGCTCAACCTGGATGTGCGTGACACATCGTTTGCAAAAAAAACAAGACAAACATTGCAGGAGATCATTGAAGGAGACTGTATCCGCATTACGGCTGAACAACACCAGCGTACTACTAATGTCTTCAGGCAGTTTGTCCGCTGGGCATCATACCAGTTCATAAGGAGCCTGTTTTATCTTTCCACCTTTTATTTCAGGCACAAAGCTTAATTCCCTTTTATCCTTCGCCAGAAATTCTTTGCCACTTCCCAGTCCCATCCCGCAAAACGGCCCCGCTGTACCACCATCTTATTGTCATCCGGGTATTGCAGGTAATAATGAAATACGAATTTCTCTTTGGGATGCTGCCAGCCGATGACCTGGCCAAAACGAAGGTCGTTGAACACCAGCGTATCCTTCCATTTCTCCACCGTATAAAACCGGTTCGAGAAACGGATGAGTTTATGCACCTCCTCATCATGCATGACGGGCTTGAGCAAAGAATCATTTCGCGGAAAATATTCAAAGCTTATCTCTCTCTTACTGTCGAACAAAGAACGGAAGCCAACATGATAACCGCTGTCGTTTCCGGCCACTACGTACCATAACCAGTTTTGCAGCGGTGCCGGTGTGGTAAAATACCGTTCGTGAGGGATGTGCTGTTTTTCGAAGGCCTGGTTAACTTCCCGATCGATCTTTATTTTATTCATGCTGCAATAACCCAGGTATAAGAAAGGAAGCAGCAGGCCAAAGCGCCACCAGAATTTCCTTTTGGTACTATACCTGTTTAAAATGATGAGCATAAATAAGGCAATGCCCGGCCACAAGGAAAAGAAAGGATCGGCTACATAAATAGTGTTGAATGAATAACGTGCATGACTGAATGGTTCAAACCAGCCGATTCCGTAATTATTAAATGCATCAATGAACAGGTGCATGAACACTTCTGCGGCGAAGAATAAGATCCAGGTACGGAATGCAATATTATGCGGCCGGTGAACCTTATCGGCCGTTAATGCAAAAGCCGGAATGATGAGCAGGGCGAACAGAATGGAATGCGTGAACCCCCGGTGAGCCAGCAACTCGCCGGCTGGTGATGTCCATAGACCGGCAATGAAATCGATATCGGGAATACTCTGAGCAAGCGCTCCCCAGATCATGGCTTTTTTTCCAAAACCCCTTTCAAAGAATGCTTCGCCAACACAGGCGCCCAACGCTATATGCGTAACTGAATCCATATAAAGCCGTTGATTTTTTTTGAAAGTTACTTAGTATGCGCAATAAACAATGATGTATGTAATTCGATCATCAGTTCATCTGCCAAACTTGCCTTGAACCAGCGGGAAACAGATCCTCGCCGGTACGCCCCCAATACCACCAGTACATTTTTCTTTTCTGCACCCAGGTATTTTACGATCTCGATCTCGGGCAAACCCTTCAGCACCTTAAAGATTGCGCCGGGATAGTGGTGCTTAATGAATTCTTTTACCAGTTCACTGTCGGGCAAATGCATATCCTTACCCATTCCTTTTACAGCGATCACTTCTACCGGAACCTTATCGGGTTTTGGATAGAGATAACTGAACATCCTTACGGCATGCACCGATGAAGGCCGTCCGTCGTACAGCAATACGATCTTTTGTGCTTCCTTATATTTCTGTGGCACCAGCAACACCGGGCACTGAACATCGGCCAGCAGTTCCCGGATAAAACGGGTAGGCTGTGTTTCGTCATAGTGGGTAAGGGTCTCTTTCCGGTCGATGATCAACAGATCGGCATAAATACTTTCATGCAAAAGTTCCTTCAGTGCCGTTTTCCGGTCGTGGTGAATATTGTATTCCACCCCGGCTTTACGGCAGGCCTTTTCAAAATCAGCCACGGCCTCATTACGGAGGTCGTGATCTTTCTTTGCCAGTTGCTTCAGCTTTTTATCCGATACCCCGTCCTGCGTGATCAATTCATACACTTTATAACTGGTGTACGTAATATCATCGAGGAAAACACCGGTGAGGTGCATATTGGCCAACCTGGCCCAGGCAATGGCATAATCCCGGGCAGCATGTGAATATTTCAATCCGTCAAAAGCGGCGATGATCTTTTTCATGATTTTTTTGTAAACCTATCCACTGATGAATGCCAGTGCAATGACAAGCATCAAAAAATTTGATGACACATGTCATTGATATCAGGCCTGAAATTTGTAATATTTGTTTACCGGTATATCCCGGTAAGAATTAAAAAAGAGCATCATGAACAACAACAGTAAAATATTGGTAGCGCTTGCAGCAGGCCTGGCAGCCGGTGCTGTATTGGGTGTTTTATTTGCCCCCGAAAAAGGTGCCGATACCAGGAAGAAAATACTGGACCAGGGTAAAAAACTGAGCGATGATGTAAAGAACAAATTCAGCAAAGGAATGGAAAAGCTGAACGACCTGAAAGACGGCTTAAAAGAAAAGGCGGAAGAATTTGCATAAGGTCTGTTTATTCATAAACTAAATAATAAGGTAATGGAAAAAACATTTGCCAGGGTAGAAGAATTGGCCGATCACGTAAAAGAATACATAAATAACCGCATCGCATCAGTCAAGTTAAGTGTTGCTGAAAAAACTTCGGCCTTGGTTTCCAATATCATTGCGATGATCATCGTGCTGACGGTGTTTGTTTTTTTCATTGTATTCGCAGGTATTGCCCTTGCCTTTGTTTTTGCAAAACTTACAGGTGAATATTACTGGGGATTTTTGATCGTGGCCGGCATTTACCTGCTGATCGGCATCCTGGTATGGACGCTGAAGGAAAAACTCATCCGGCTCCCTATCATGAATACTATTCTGCAACAGTTATTTAAAGAAGAAAATGATGAACAGGATCAATAGCACCAAACAATTAAAGGCCGAAAAGAAAAGGCTGAAACAACGCCAGGCCGAGCTGGAGAAAGCCATCCGCTACGACTGGCAGGATGTGAAGGAAACCATGAAGCCACGCAACCTGGCCGGGCAGGCCTTCTCCGGTATTTTTGAGGAAAAAGATGCCGGGAGGAAAGCCGGAAAAGATGTAGTTTCAGAAATTGCTGCAAAACTTGCCGCTAAAATGATCGAAAAAGCCGGGGATAAGATCGGGAAATGGATACGCAAAAAACAATCGTAAACACATAAAACATTTTATATGAACCCTAGTTTAATTTGCCAGAGCTGCACCATGCCGATTGATAACATGGCCGACAGGGGAACCGAAAAAGACGGATCAAAGAACAGTGAGTATTGTAAATATTGTTACCAGGAAGGACATTTGATAGAACCGGATATGACCCTTGCTCAAATGAAGGAAATGGTGACAATGCAGATGAAAAAGATGAACCTGCCGGAAACAATCATTCAACATTCACTCAACGCACTACCCGGTTTAAAGCGCTGGCAGAAAGAAGCAGTGTAATGAACATCCCCCGCAGGTTGATTTTTATTTTACTGGCGTTCCTGTCTTCTTTTTTTGCAGATGCCCAGTCATTCAATGACAAGCTGAAAGAGTTCATCAATACCTCTTCCTTTCCGGCACTGCAATATCCAAAAGAAGTAAGGGAATTCTACAGTCTGAATGAATACCATTTTTCCTGGCTGGCAAAACAAAACAGCATCAATCTTCTGTTGCTTGTAAAATACATACAGACTTCCGGAGAACTCGGGCTGGACGCAGAGGATTATCAACCTGAATTAATAATAACATACACCTCAACGCAATTCTCCCCTGCTACTGAAAATGATTCGCTGTTAAGTGAAATTAAATTTACCGACGCCGCCATTCATTTTCTGCACGACCTGATGCTGGGCAATAAAACTGAAGCTCTTTCTTATGATGGATTAAAGTATACGCCGTCCTGTTATAATATTGCTGCCTTGCTGAACAGCTATCTTTTATTGAACCGTTTTGCATCAATGCCCGGTGAACTTGAACCAAAGCAGGCTGAATACCGGTCGCTGAAGTCGACATTGAATTTGTTTCAGAAAACACTGGCTTCCGTTGGTTTTAAAGATGCGTATGTAACCGCATCCAAAACAGTCAGCAGTAATAAGCCGTTGCGTACCCGTCTTTACCAGTTGGGATTTTTGAATTCCGATACGGTTTCCTTAAATGATGCGGCCACCATAGCAAAATTGAAAGAAGCACAGAAACTATTCTCTCTTTTAAGCGATGGTGAATTGCGGGGTACCGTCATACAGGCACTGAATGTTCCGCTTCAAGTAAGAATTGCAGCGCTGAAAAACAGTCTCAACACCATGCGTTGGCTTCATTGCATAAAACAGGAAAAGCATATTGTAATAGTGAACATACCTTCTGCCAGCCTGTTGCTGTATGAACACGATAAAGTGGTGATGGAATCAAGGATCATTGTTGGAAAAAGATCAACGCCCACCCCTACCCTTTCCAGCACCATTACCGAAGTGATCTTATATCCTTACTGGAATGTTCCTTATAAGATCGCTACACAGGAACTGCTGCCCGCCATTAAACGCAACCCCGGTTATATCAATGCAAACAATTACCAGGTATTGAACAGCAGCGGCAAAGTTGTGGACCCCTACAAGATCAACTGGAAGGGATTAAGCCCCGGCTATTTCCCTTATACCATCCGGCAGTCGACCGGTTGCGACAATGCCCTGGGGCTGATAAAACTGAATTTTTATAACCCCTTCAGTGTT
Source organism: Ferruginibacter sp. (assembly GCA_035328475.1). Classification (GTDB taxonomy): domain Bacteria; phylum Bacteroidota; class Bacteroidia; order Chitinophagales; family Chitinophagaceae; genus Ferruginibacter. Next base: position 1,863 of record DAOLIP010000032.1, on the reverse strand, counting down.
TACCTGCATGATACGCCCGGCAAAAGCCTTTTCGCTCTCAACAAACGGTACTTCAGTCATGGCTGCATGCGGCTGGAAAAAGCCATGGAACTTGGCCGGTATATTTTAAAAGAAAATGCCCTTGCACTGGATACCTTAACGGAAAAAGGTTGTTTAAAGAACCAGTCACCCATTGTTGTACCGGCAAGTGAAAAAATTCCTGTTTTTGTTTTGTACCATACGGCGTGGATCGACAGTGCAGGAATTGTGCGGTTCTATGACGATGTCTATAATAAACAGCCGCAGGGGAAAAAGCAATAGATTATTTATCTGGATAAAGTGTAGAGAAATAAAAGAGCCATCCGCTTCACCCTGTATGAGGTACACAAAAAAGCATAAAAAAAAGAGGCTGCTTTAAAGCAACCTCTCTAGCGGACTGGACGGGACTCGAACCCGCGACCTCCGCCGTGACAGGGCGGCATTCTAACCAACTGAACTACCAATCCTACTACCCGGATCCTGGATTCAAAGCGGGAAGCCCGCCATTGAGCCCATTTTTCGGGAGGGCAAAGATAGGTTTTTTTATCTTTGCCCTCCAAAACTTTTATAAAAAAATTGTAAGCCATAATTTTACAAACTATCTTACACTTTCCCTTTTACAAAGCATGATTAAATTGTAACCAAAACATCAAATTTACCACATGATCGAGTTTAAAAAAAGGCAATTTCTCGACTTTGAAAAACCCATCAAAGAACTATACGACCAGATAGAACAGTTGAAGATCACGTCCGAAAAATCGAAGACCAACATGAGCGATGCCATTGCCATGCTGGAAGAAAGAATCGTGGAGACCAAAAAACACCTCACCGCCAATTTAACTCCCTGGCAAAGGGTTCAGCTAAGCCGCCACCCCGACAGGCCTTATACTCTCAAATACATCATGAACATGTGCACCAATTTTATTGAACTGCACGGCGACCGGAATGTAAAGGACGATAAGGCCATGGTGGGAGGTTTTGCCCAATTAGGCGGCGAGACCGTGATGATGATCGGGCAGCAAAAAGGATCTAATACCAAGACCCGGCAACTGCGCAATTTTGGGATGGCTAACCCCGAAGGATACCGGAAGGCACTCAGGTTGATGAAACTGGCGGAAAAATTCAATAAACCCATCATTACGTTAATTGACACGCCGGGTGCTTTCCCGGGGCTTGAAGCCGAGGAAAGAGGCCAGGGAGAAGCTATTGCCCGGAACATCTATGAGATGATACGCCTGAAAGTACCGGTAATTTGTGTCATCATCGGTGAAGGCGCCAGCGGAGGTGCATTAGGCATTGGCGTGGGCGACAGGGTATATATGATGGAGAATACCTGGTACACCGTTATTTCTCCCGAAAGCTGCAGCAGTATCCTGTGGCGCAGTTGGGATAAAAAAGAAACCGCTGCCGAACAACTGAGGCTAACCGGCAACGACATGCTCAAATTCGGATTGGTAGATGGGGTGATACCCGAACCACTTGGGGGCACCCACTGGGATTATAGAGGGGCGGCAGATATTCTTAAAGATCATCTCTTACCCATATTAAAAGAATTAAAAGCCATCGATCCCGAAAAAAGGATACAGCAGCGGATCGAAAAATTCGGCAGGATGGGATTTTGGGACGAGTGATACCCCTTCGCTATTGACCGATCTTCGCCTCACCAAAAAACATAACCAGGAACATAAAGAAATAACGATATGCTAAAAGTTGGACAGATAGGCGCAGGCCATTTGGGAAAATTTCACCTCAATAACTGGTTAACGATCCAAGGTGTGCAACTGGTTGGCTTTTGTGATACCGACGATGCCAATGCAAAAGCTGTAGCCCAAAAATACCAACTGC
>DAOLIP010000031.1:0-33046 GCA_035328475.1 Ferruginibacter sp. | reverse complement strand
CAGGAAAATAATATCAAAGACCTGGCAAGGGCCGGCTGCAGTAATATATGGATGGGCGCCGAAAGCGCTTCGCAAAAAATTCTGGATGCGATGGATAAAGGCACTACGGTGGAACAGATCTACGAAGCCACCCGCCTGCTGAAGAAGAACGGCATCAAACCTTCTTTCTTCATCCAGTTCGGTTACCCCGGCGAAACAAAGGAAGACATTGAGAAGACCATCAGTATGATCAATGAATTGCTGCCGCACGAGATCGGCATCTCTGTTTCTTATCCCTTACCCGGCACGGCGTTCTTTGAAAAGGTGCAGCACGAGTTAAAAGAAAAGACCAACTGGACCGATTCGGATGAACTGGCCCTGATGTTCCGCAATACCTACCAGCCGGCATTTTATAAACAGCTTCACCGCTATGTTCATAAAACATACCGCAAGCATATTGCATTTGAAAATATCAAACAACTGGTTGCTCACCCGTTCAGCAGCAATTTGCGGGTTGTTAAAAAGGCCTTGTCCGGCCTGTATTACAGCCCTGCCGCTTTTATTCATAAACAAAGACTCAATCAACTCGAACGATCCGGGATATGAATACCGTAAACGATAATGAGCAGTCGGCAGCAACGGCATTCAGCCGGCAGTCGGTTGTATTTGATGACTTGTACAGCGGCAATACCATCATCCGGTATAAAAGAGAACGGGTAAGAAAACATGTTAAGCAATACCTGGCACCCACGAGTTCCATCCTTGAGTTGAACAGCGGTACCGGTGAAGACGCTGCCTGGTTTGCACAACAGGGCCATTCGGTGCATGCCACCGATATATCAGCAGGTATGCAGCAGATCTTACAAAACAAAGTGTCGGCATTGGGCCTTAGTGCAATGGTGAGCACAGAACTCATTTCATTTACACAGCTGGAAAACCTGCAGCAAAAAACAACCTATGATATGATCTTTTCCAATTTTGCCGGACTAAACTGTACCGGTGATTTGGATAAGGTGCTGAATTCCTTTTCCCCTTTGGTAAAAACCGGGGGCGTTGTTACCCTGGTGATCCTTCCAAAATTTTGCTTGTGGGAATTTTTGTTACTGTTTAGAGGAAAATTTAAAACAGCCTTCCGCCGGTTCTTCAGCAGCAAGGGAGTAAAAGCGCATATTGAAGGAGAATATTTTAAATGCTGGTACTACAACCCCTCCTTCATCAAAAAACAACTGCATAAGGATTTTGACCTGCTGGCTCTTGAAGGACTGTGCAGCCTGGTTCCCCCCTCCTATATGGAAGGCTTTGCCGAGAAACACCCGGCGCTTTATTCATTTTTAAGATCTAAAGAAGAAAAATGGAAGAGCAGCTGGCCCTGGAGAAACATCGGCGACTACTATATCATATCGCTTAGAAAAAAAACGGGCTTATAAAACTACCGAAACCGCTTTGTCTTTCACCTGCAGCAGCTGCTGCACTTTGACCCGGTATTTCTCGATCACTTTATCCTGGAAATTTTTCGGGTCGGGTTTTGAAACATGCCGGTTGGCAACCATACTCATCACATGACCGCTGCTGTTCAGCTGGCGCAGTTTTGTTTTTTTCTGCCAGCGTTTTTCGGTGATACGCATAAGCCATGCATCGATCTTATCTCCGAACCGGCTATTGAATATTTTTTCCGTGACTCTTCGTATCAATCCCGGCTTTATTTCCGGCGTATCATCTGTCAGTATTTTTTTTGATGGAAAGTAGTCCGATACCCAGCTGTTATCCTTCATAAAATCATCCATTGCTTTTTTCCCTTGCATAGGCAACAATGTCACCGACTCTATGGCCGTGAAGATATTCTTCTCCTTTATCTCCATGCATTTCACATCCACATAGTAGTTCATACAATACCAGTGCTGGCGGCCGGTTAAGAAGGTGAATTTTTTATACAGGTGCATCACCGTTCTTGCTATCCAGAGCCTGTTGGCTTCGGTAACAATAAAAAAATCAATGTCGGTATTTTTAGTAGCAAAGTTCTTGGAGAGCGACCCGGAAACGGCGATCCCTTTTACATAGGGAAATTTTGCAAGGAACCGGGCTACCCGGCTGGCTGTTTGCATCTGGCTGTCGGCAAGCCGGTTCCCGTTACGCCTTCGTTCGGCAAGACCGGGATCGTTTTGCAGCGAATAGAATTCATCCAGCAGGAAGATCATTTTTTCATCCAGTAACACATTAAGCGTCTCATCCATTTCTGCATGGGAAGTATTTGCTGCATGAAACTGGCCGATCTCTGTACGGGTAAGCGGGTATTGAAACAGGTCGAAATACCCCAGTGTTTTTAATATGTTTTGAGCCGTTGTTGTCAAACCGAATCAATAAGATTTATCCCAGGCCACTTCAGCAAGGTCTTCCCGCTGTAGCTGCCGCAGTTTCTGATATTTTGAATAACATTGTTGCGAGGTATTAACGGCGATCACAAAACCTTCATACCCTTCTAAAAAACCAAGCCGCAGAAAATACCCGTTCATAAAAGCCCACAGCGGGCTAAAGATTATTTTAAACTTCGAACCCCGGATGCCGGCATCATACATCGATTGTGCGGCCACCGTACTCACTTCCTCATTTCGCTCCCTGTACTCTTCCAGGGTATTGTAGGTATAATGAAGCAGATCGCCATCAAGCTGTTTCACATCAACCGGTTTGTGCATGATAATCTTATCATGCGGATTCAGCCCACCGCAGGAACCAAAGCGCCTGTTGAACAGCCTCAGTTTTTTATCGGGATACCACAGTCCGTGCCGGATATGCCTGCCCCGGAAAATGTTACAACGTTTCATGGAATAGGCCCTGTACGTAAAATTCTCTTTCGCTTTCCCGATGGCAGTTGCCAGTTCATCGCTCAACGCTTCGTCGGCATCCAGCAACAGCACATGATCATGAGATGCCAGGTCAATAGCTTTATTTTTCTGTTTAATGTATCCATCGAATTTCAGTTGTGTTACGCTGGCGCCCAATGAACCGGCTATCTGAACCGTGTTGTCATCCGAAAAAGAATCCACCACAATAATTTCATCGGCTACTTTTTTCACCGACTCAATACAACGCCCTATATTCTTTTCTTCATTGTACGTGATTATTACTACGGATAGCTGCTGCATCATTTATTCTTTTTCCTTCTTAAATATCGAATACTCCCGGGTAAAGGTTGCCCTTACCCCGCCCTGCTCCGGAGAATTTCTGCCTCCCTGCGGGTAAGAAGAAAAAAGCTAAGGAAGAAGCTGTAAAAGAAAATTCCTTTATTGAGAAATAAGATATTCTCAGAAAAAGAGAGTACACTTATAATGATCATGAACCCAAAAAAAACAATATCCCTGTCTTTCCAGGCAAGGAAGAAGCCGTAACCCAGAACAGAAAGAAAAGCTAACAATCCAACCAAGCCCATATTTAGCAAAAAACTGAGGTACTGGTTATGGCTATTGAACTCCTCGAAGTAAGCAACGTAAAATTTCTTCTCATAAAATTTTCTGCCGAGCAGTTTTCTTTCAGATCCGCTGCCGTAGCCAAGTAATGGGGCCTTGCTTATCAGTTCCAACTCAGCGCTCCAGCGATGTATCCTTGGCTCGGTAAATTCAACGTTAAGCGTATCTATTCCAAGGTCGTTTTTCAGTTCGCCCACATACCGGGTTTTAAATGAATCAATATTAGTAATAAACAACGCCGTCACTAATGTCAGGGAGGCTACGATACCAAAAAAAACCAGTTTTTTCTTCCTACCCGGAAGAAGAAAAGGAAAAACGATGTTTACAATGAGCAGCAGAGCGACCAAGGCGGCCCGGGAAGAAAGCTGTATCATTCCCGCCATCAGGATGATAATACCAGTAATGTAAAATACTCTTACTCCTTTTCTATTATCAGCCCGGGTAAAAAATAAAAGAATAACAACGGCAAAAGTAGCATACATCGATAAATAGGTGGCATGCAGATCGAGCGGCAATGAAAAGTTATGATTCATAAAGTCCGGGCTGAGGATACTTTTCAGCGGGAGGCGCAGCGAATGAATAGAAAGAAATGCCACCGCAAAAAGATAAATAATAGTTGTGATACAGGTTCCTGCAAAGATCTTCAGCAATACTAGTTTATAGCGGGCAAGGTTAATACCATTTAAAGTAAGCACTATGGGAAAAAGAAGCATAGCAAGCTGGCGGCCGCTGACATTCAACGCTTCCATTATATCGGGACTGTACAGCATGCCAACAAGACCAAGAAGATAAAGAGATGCAGGCACAACAACGTTGGCGCTTTTCAGATGCTGAATTTTTTTTGTATCAAGATTAATCATCGTGTGCAGGCACAGGCCAATCAAAGCCAGTTCGCTGTACAACATCCGAAAAGGTAAAAAAACAAGAAAGGAAACTAAAAGATAATAAGTGATCCTATTGGGGGTTGTATCATCGATCAAAAGAAGACCTCTCATTTTTTTGATCGGTTATAGCAGTCAATGATAAATTCTTCATACATGTTCACAATATTGGGCCAGTTATACTGCTCTTCGATCTTAACAAAGTTGTTTTTCACCATTTCAGCGCTTTCTTTATGGCCATTGCTTTTTACCACCAGCCGCAGCACATCATCGGCATTCTTAAAATAATACGCATCTTCTTTTAACACCGCCCGGTTAAACTCATTGTCGTGCGCCACGATCACCGAACCGTTTGCCATGGCTTCCAGCAGGGAGGGATTGGTTCCACCTACACTATGCCCGTGAAAATAAAGTTTGCAATAGGCCCGGAGGGTATTGGTTATCTCGGCATCGTAAACAGCCCCGGCAAAATGGATGCGTGCATCACGACCATACTTATTATACATCAGCTTACCGTATGAATTATGGTGATTACCGATCACAATGAATGTTTTTTCCGAATTGCTTTTATGAAAGCCTTCCAGTATCATATCGATATTATTCTCCGGTTCCATCCGGGCCATCAGCATGTGGTAATTGTTCTTTTCCACGCCGTATTTTGCCAGGATGCATTCGTTCTTGTTGGCAAATATTTCGGCGCCATACGGAATATATTTACTGCTGATATTGTATTTCTTTTCTACGTACGACTGAATGACCGTAGAGTCGGCTATAAAATAATGACTGTATTTGATCGCCAGTTTTTCGGCATAGCGCAGGAATTTCTGTACCGGCTTGCTGTATTTATCCCTTTTCCATTCCATACCGTCCATATTGGAAATGATGACGGCGTTCTTTGGAAATATCTTACCCCATACCGAGCTGCTGGTATATCCAAGAAACAGGATTACATCATAATTATTTTTCCGGGCATTGCGGATACAATTAAAATCATAAACAAATTGCCCGGCCGTTCCGATCATATTTTCTGCATCAAAGCAGTGAATGATCTTCACCCCATTCCATTCTTCTCCCTTGAAAGGATGAACATGCGAATTATAAACGGTTACTGCATGACCTTTATGCAAAAGCCCCACAGCTAGGTACTGGGCCATTTGTTCAAACCCGCCATAGTAATTGGGAATACCTCTTGTTCCGATAATTGCTATTTTCATTGTATACTCAAGACTTCATTAAGTATGATCTGTTTTTATCAGGTCGTATAAAATTGCTGCCGATTTTGCCCAGTCGTAGTTTTGTTTTATTGTTTCCGAGATGTTTTCCACCTCTATTTTACCAGGTACGTTGTCTACATTATGTATCATCCTTTTCTTTAAAAGAGCGAAGTCATCGGGGTTAAAGTGATTCGCTCCAAAAAAAGTAAAGGCGCTCATGGCGGAACTATTTGAACAAAGAACCGGCGTTTTTACTGCCCCGGCCTCTAAAGGCGGAATACCAAATCCCTCAGCCCGGGAAGGGTAAACAAAAAGTTCGGCAGCCCGGTAAAAAGTCAACAGGTCATTTTCATCAACTTCGCTGAATCTATGTACAAATGGCTTCACTTCTTCGGGCAAATCATGTATGCCTTTTTCAAGATCCGGTGTTTTAATACTTTCCTTTCCAACAAAAACCAGGTTGAATCCCCTGCGGTACAATTCAAGTTCCAGGAAGGCCCTTAGTAATAAGGCATGATTCTTCCTGGGTTCGATCCTGCTTACCAGGAGGATGATCTTTTCAACCGAAAATTTTTCTTTGACATAATTTTTTGCATTTTTCTTATCGTAATCAGCAAAAAAAAGGTTGCTTACGGCGTTGGGTATGATGTGAATTTCTTCTTCCTTAATGTGGAAATACCTGCTGATCGCATTCCGGGAATAGGCAGAAACCGTGGTAAGTATATCAGCCTTTAAGGCTGCTTTTTTGAAAAAGAAATTACGTGTATACCTGTATAAGAAAGGAAATTCCCGGGGATGATCATTGAACAACAGGTCGTGTGTGGTAACAATGAACCGGCAGTTCTTTATCCACGGAGTCACATACTGGAAATGTGCATAACGGATTTTATATTTTTTAATAATGAAGGGAATATCAAACAGCAACCGTATCAGCGACGACTTGGTTTTGTATTTAACAAAGGTTATGTTTCCCTTTGCTGGAAAAATATTCTCCAGGTTACCGGTATCATAAGCCCCCAGGAACAAGTGCACATCTGCTTTAGCCGAAAGCTTGGTGTATATTTCCTTAATGAACGTTCTTGTGCCCTCAAACTTATCGTCGAACACATGAGCGTCAACAAAAATCTTTATAACGTCTTTGCCAGGCATAGATGAAATATGTTTCAGGAAAGAGGATCTGTTTCTTCCTTTCGGGTCAGCGATTTTGTTTTATTGAATTGCGGCAGCACCGGGCTGAAGGCCAGTATCCAGATCACGTATTCAGCCAGGTTGAATAAAAAACTTCCCGTAAACTGGTAAATAAACACAAAGAGGAAGATTGAAAACCGATAGTAGTTGATGTATACTCTTGTTTTGAAAAACAAAAAAATGATCAGCGAAAATTTGATGGCTACGCCGGCTATGCCATACATGGCAAATGTTTCGGCAATGGCATTGGGTATTCTTACCACTTCGGGCATACTGGTATAATAGTAATACTGAATGATGATCGTTCTCCCTATCTCCTTTATTTGTCCAAGACCTACGCCAAACCACAGGCTTTTTTGCATGGCGATCCGGTAACCCAGGTCGAAAGCCTCGTAGGTTCTTCCCCGTGCAGATGTATCCCTGCCGGTTGGAATGCTTTTGATCCGCACTACCAGTGGGTTATCGGGAAAATAAGTAAACAGGATATAAAGACCGCCTACCAGGGCCAGCAAACCCAATACAGAAATTATGATTATCCGCTTATGAGAGAGCAATGAACCCATGCTAAATAGCAGGCAAAACGAAAAGCTGATCACAATGCCGGTTATCACTCCCAAAGAAAATGAAAGAGCTAAAAGCATAAGCACCAGCAGCATATTGATGGCATGTATTCTTTTAGAAGAAAGCAGGAAGTTCCAGATCACATAAAAGGCAACCGGAACCAGCAACAATGAATAATAAGACGCCTCGTAGGTAAACATTTTTAACCGGGGTATCACAGGAATGCCAGGGGTAATGGGTTCTAAATACCAGAAATAGCCTTTCAGCCAATCAATCTTAAGGGCCAGTAATGCAACGGGTATGAGTAGTGCATTTATATAAAGGATATAGCGGAAAATCTTTTCCAGCGATCCTGTCTTCCGGCAAAAGCCGGCAAACCAGGTACAAAAGACAGCAACGGTGATAAATAATACATAAGAACGAAGGTAAAACCCCCCGTTAACTCCCTGCATAAAGTGAATGGCTAAAAACAAGGCGCTAATGATTAAAAATCCGGCCAGGTAGTTCAGCCTTTTATCTTTTATTATCTCGTAAAAGAAAACCGGGGTTAAGAACATCGTATATAATAACCCTTCCGGAAGGAACAGGCTGTTACAGAAAAAGTAAAGGCAGGCAAAAGGAACATACCTGTTGATGACAATATTTGACGTATTAGCCATGTTTGAGTAGGTTAAGGTTTATTCTGTTCTTCCTGATAAAGACCAGGTATAGGCTCACTAATGAAAGAATAAAAAAGAACGCTTTTAACCACATGGGTTCAGATAAAATAAAAATACTGATCAGGACCGCCGGTAAAAAAAGTATGACGGTTTCTGTCCACCGGCTGTCTGAAAAAATTTTTTTATCAACAACAAGGTGCTGAATGAAAACGGAAACAGCCGTTGAGGCAATCAGTCCTGTCAGAATTCCCCCGGCCGTTTTATAAAGCATATACCCCCCCAGCATTCCGGCTACAATAACGGCAGAATAAAAGAACACGATGCCGAAATTCAGTTTTTCATATCCCGCTGCATTGAGGTAATCGTTGGGCACAATGGTATAAACAAAGAATAATTCAAACAGCGTAAATAATCTTATATACCCGATACACTGGTTGTATTTATCAATACTCAGTACCAGCTTAAGTAGGGGTGCGCTGATGCTGCTGAAAACCAGAAGCACCGATAATGCAATCAAAAGACTCAGGCTTCGGGAAGTACTGTACAGAATTTTTGGATCAGTTCCCTGTTCTTTAAGCCGGCTTACTTTGGGTGTAAGCCAGGGAACGATAGCACTAAAGCCCATGTGTATGTGGTTAAACATGGTGGCCACCAATCCATAATACGTAAGTGTGGAAAGTCCGATATACGTGAGAACAAAAAGGCGGTCGCATTGAAATGCAATGATCACTACCAGTGATTGCAGCCAGATCCATATAGCAAAATTCAGTTCCTTGCCCAGGCGCTGCCTGTTAAAATAAAAGAACAGGGAATATTCCGGCACATGCCGCCTGATAAGGAAAATACCCAGGCATATTCCAATAAATGAAATGATTACCGTCGCAATAAACAGGGTAACCAGTCCGTACCCGAGGTAGATCAATATAACGTTAGCCAGCAGGGCTGTAAGTTTAATACCCGAATTCAGCCATGCTGCAATATCAAACCGTTCCAGTGCTTTAAAGGTATATGCAATGATCTGCTCATAGAATTTCAGGCCTACTATAACGCCTCCAAAAAGTATCCCGGTAAAAGCCAGGTGAACATAAGAGGCTTCAATATTAAATACAGAAAAGTATTTAACGCCAAAAGCAATGGCCGTAGCAACAGCGATACAGAGCATCTGTAAAATAAAACTGATGGAGAAATTTGTGTTGATCGTTTTTACTGCATCTTCATAGTTATTAACCCCGGTATGGGCTGCCACATTCTTAAAGGTAGCTGCGCCCAGGCCCAGGTTAAAAAGCTGCATCATTACTATGATACTGTTTACAAATATCCAGATACCGAATTCTTTTTCGCCCAGCCTGTCGATGAACCAGGGTGATGTAGAGAAAAACAATACCGGGTAAATCAACGTATCCAACAAATGCCAGGCAGAGTTTTTAATATTTTTTGAAAACAAGAGGTCTTTCAAATTAAACCAGTTTAAACGCATGAATCAACAAGCCGGCAAAAACAGCTAATATTAATCCGGCAAGAGCATATCGCATCAGCAACGGCGATAAAGAAGCTGATGACGGAAAATCATTCAACACAAACGGATCCAGCACCTTTACTACTTTATAATTAATGATCCCTCTTTCCAGGTCGGTCTTGGTTATGATTAGTTTTTCAGTTGCAGTATACAATTCAACGGGATTAAACGTATTAATAACACTGCCCGACTGAATGTTCTGGTGAGCGAGGTAAAACTGGTAAGTTGTTTTCAGCGAGTCCAGTTTTTGTATCTGGGCGCTGGTATAAACCAACCTTTCCTGCATCTTCCACATATTATTCTGAATCATGCTCTTTGCCTGTGGGCTATTATTCAGGTAGCGTTCAATACGGGTAAGCAAAGTATCGGCGATCTCCCTGTCGGTAAGTTTCACCCGGATGTAAAACGGCTGTTTAGATTCCGTTATATCATCCGAAAGGGGTGAACCGGCAATATTGATCGCTTCAATATCTGCTATCTTTCGGGTATCTGATTCACTCATCTCCAGTTTTTCAGAAAGTGTTTTATAAGACCCCGATTGTACAAGGCCCCTCAGCTTGTCGGTCATCTCTCCGTACATCTTTTTATTAAAATCGGTAAATGTAAACGTAGCTTTACCTTCAAAATAAGGGCGGAACTTTCTGAACTTGTTATACCCAAGTCCGCATCCAATAACAATGCCTACCAACAAAAGGTACCAGTATCTTTTTAGCGCATTCATACAGAACAGGAGAAGGGCCAGGTAAAATGATTTCAGTTTTGCAGCATAAATTTTAATATCCCCCAATGTGATATTGTCCGTTTTATTTTCTGCCATGGTTGGTTTTGTTTGAAACAAAAGTATCAACCTTCTGTCAAACAAATAATACCTTTTTATTAACCTTAAGGCAACCTTTTTTTAACTACTACGAACCAAATAAAAGGCATTTATCGGATTTTCGAAGGAGATATAACAGCAGTGATTGATAATGAAATAATCCTAAACACAAAAAAGCAGAGTAGCATTGTCATTTCAAAAACAGCAGCTACTCTGCGGAAAGTCTGTAATTTCTATTTGGTTATAACCATTTGTTTAGTGTCTACTTTTTCTCCACCTACAGTTAAACTATAAAAGTAAATACCTGGCATTAACTCACCGCTACTTATGATTACTCCGCTCTTGTCATTATTTTGCAATGATATGACTTTGAGGATCTTCCCATCACTACTGGTTATGGTCAGCTTTGAATTTGTTGATCCGGAAGGCAGATAGTACCGAATCCTAGTGACATTATTAAAAGGATTTGGAGTATTTTGAAAAAGCGATGCTTTAGACACGGCCGACTTAACTACAGCATCAGTACTTTTATTTGTATCACCCTTAACCAACGCTCTTAATTCGGACAGTTCCTTTTTCATTGCTTCATTTTGGATACTAAGTTCCTGAACAGCCTTAACTAAGGGCACTACAAATTCTGCATATCGTAAACCATAAGGGTCTTTTTCGTTTTTAGGTGCATCTACGCCACTAAACTCATAATTTATTGATTTTGCCGTAGCCTCAACGTCTTGAGCAATAAAACCCGTATAAATAATCTGTTCTTTTTTTCTTCTGGTTTCTACCTCTTCTTTTGAATACTGCTTCGATTTTCCATCTTTATCTTTCATTTCTTTTAGCCGTAGAATATTATCGATTTCAGCCAGATCAAGAGTATATGTTACCGGAGTAAGTTTATTAATGAATGTCAATCCCGGAACATTTGTTTGAATATTTTTCTTAACCCTTCCGTCTGAGAGATTTGTCCAATTCGCATAACCCCCGATACTTGTGACACTAGCATTTCCCACCCTTACCTGGTTACTAGCAGAAATAGTCGCATTATATCCAATAGCTGTGGAATTTGAATAATTACTGCTATTTACATCCGCATTACAGCCTATTCCTGTATTGTAAAGACCTGTGATATTCGAATAAAGTGCATAAAAGCCAGCTCCGGTATTGCCATAACCAGTAGTGTTGCCTGCAAGCGAGGCAGAACCGAAAGCACTATTATCACTTCCAGTTGTATTACTCCCACACGATGCCCATCCCAAGGAAGAATTTCCTGTTCCCGTAGTATTTTGATTTAGGGAATAATATCCGTTTGCCGTATTATTATATCCTGCAGTATTAGAATAAAGCGAATAGATACCAGACGCCGTATTAGCAGAACCACTTGTGTTAGAATAAAGTGCAGAATAACCCAAACCTGTATTACCAGAACCATCAATATTTGAGTGAAGCGCATGGGCGCCTATCGCTGAATTATAATATCCCGTTTCGTTTGCATAGAGTGAATAAAAACCACTTGCAGTGTTAAGACCACCACTGGTATTAAATGTAAGCGCCCGATATCCACAAGCAGTATTATTATCCCCGCTTGTGTTTAAATAAAGCGACGACGCCCCAATAGCGGTATTAGAACTTCCTGAAATGTTATTAGCCAAAGAAAACGCTCCTGAAGCAGTATTATTCCAACCTGTACCATTTAATTGTAGAGATTGCATACCAGAAGCAGTATTCGCACCTCCAGTGGTATTAGAATTTAAAGCGTAAAAGCCAAAAGCTGAATTATATGTTCCGGTAGAAAGTGAAATCAAGGATTGATGCCCAAAGGTTGTATTGGCTTTGTTAACATCGTAATCAATTAAGCCTGAAAAAAGGTTATTCACTTTAATTACTAACGGTTGTTGATCAGTAGTACCTAAAAAATTGGTTGGAGGAGTCGTTCCTGCATTACCAGTCAAACTCCATTGGCTGTGTGCGGTTGTTGAATTCAACACGATTGCGAGCAGCAGCATTACTGTTTTTACTTTTTTCATAAGTAACTTATGTTTTTGTAATCTTAAAAAACATTAAAAACTCTGGTTAAAAATAGATACCTGTTTTTAATGGTGCAGTAAGTAAGAAATGATGGGTGGGTAAGTATGGATTGAATGTGAAAAGCTTTTCAAAACTGAAATTAGTATTCTCCTTTTTTAAAAAAAAGAGTAGTACTACTGGAAAAGGGCACGTCTTTTTACAGAGAGGGGAAGGTATTATTACTGTGCATATTTTAATTATACAGTTCATCTTAAAGTCCTAAATCCATTCGGCACATTGGTAGTGCACTGATATTTTATAAACGTTCCCCTCACTGGCAACCCCGCTCAAACTTATTACGATTTATTGGCTGATACCATCTTAACCTAAAACAATTTTTATGAGGAAATCGCTTTTCATCTTTTATATGCTCATCGGCCTGGGGGCTGTAGCCCAGACAGACAGTTCGGCCAACAGCCTGCTGAATGAACTGGAGGGTAAGGCTGCCCCGGTGGTTACCAAAAAGCCGGCGACGGTCTTCATGTCGCAGCGGCTTATCAATGCCAATACCACCGAAATGCTTAAACAGGGGCACTTTGAGTTTAAAGTGGTGCATAATTTCGGGGATATCGGCGGAACCTTCGGAGGTGTAAAAAATGCATTCGGGCTGGATAATTCCACCGATATCAAGATCGGTTTTACCGTGGGCGTTACCAAAAACTTCAACGTGATGGTATCCCGTAACAAGGGGTTTAACCAGGTAACCCAGTTGTGGGAGATGGCCTTTAAATACCGCATCATGCAGCAGATGGAGAACGATCCTTCCCGCCCGCTATCCATTGCCTTATTTGCAAACGGGGTGGCTTCTTCGGCAAAAAGAAGTACCGATTCCACGAAAGAAAATTTTTATCCAAAAACCTCCAGCCGGCAGAGCCAGGTGCTGCAACTGATGATCGCCCGTAAATTCGGTAAGATACTCAGCCTGCAGCTAAACCCTACGTATGTGCATACCAATTACGTGGTGCCGGGTGATGTGAACAGTATTTTTGCTTTTGGCGCTGCCATCCGGGTTCCTATCTACAAGCAGTTTGTTTTTATTGCCGATTATTTTCACCCGTTCCGCTCCACAAGCAATATAAATACACTGAAGACAAAGGGCGTGAACCTGTATGATGTATGGGGCGTAGGATTAGAATTGGTTACTCCGGGCCACGTTTTTCACGTGAACTTTACCAACACCCATACCATTTTAGAGAACCGCTTCCTTACCCGTACCACCACCCGGGAATTCCGCTGGGGATTTACCGTTGCAAGAGACTTTGTTCTGTTCAAGAACAAGAAGAAGAAATAAAACTCTGATGAGAACTAAAACCAAAGGCTTCCCGAAAGGAAGCCTTTTTTATATACCAACAAAATTCAGTAGTGTTAGCCTATGTACTATTACTTCAAAGGTGCTCTTTGTAATCCTTTGTGGTCTTTGCGGAAACGGCTTCGCTCAGGATAAACCGCAAAGAGCCCAGGTGTTTCGCAAAGAACTCAAAAAATATCTACTATCGATTACATAATAAAAGCTTCCTTTCAGGAAGCCTTTATTATATACTCAACAAAAACTCAGTGATCTTATTTCTTTTTGGCGAATGGTTTGATGGTAGCCGTGAATAATATGCCGCCGCTGTTCAGCTTTACCTTACCCAGTCCAACACCACCTAAAGGTATTTTCACGTAAGGCTCGGCCTGGAACGAAACCCGGTTGCTTAACTTATAATTATACCCGGCAGAAAGCGTAAGCACTGAAAAATAGTGTTTGTTCCTGTCCTTAACGCCAATGGCATAATTATAATACTGGCCCGAAGGTGTTTTGTATTGATAATTATAATCCTCTGTTTTCATCAGGAAAGAAGAAAGCCCCACATTGCCGAACCAGTTGTGCTTTTTGCCATAGCCGAAATTGTAGGCAAGGCTTACCGGTATCTCGTATACCCTGCACTCGGCCGCTATATTATATAAGTAAGGATAATTGCCTCCGGGTGTATGGTATTGATCCGGTGCCGCGTCGTATATTTTGTTGGAAGTATAGAAGCCGGCTCTTGCCGTAAGCCTTTTTCCGAAATTATAGCTAAGCCCGGCACCATACATGATGGTAGCCTTGCCCAGTTTGTTCAATGAAACAAAACTGAGATCGGGGCCTGCGGAAACGGTGATCCCAAAATTGCCGGCAATATTCTTTTTTGTTTTCTTTTTTTCGGGCGATGAAGCCGGTTTGTTTTCTGTTACCGCTGCTTCCTTTTTCTTCGCTGCTTCTTCTTTCTTTATGGCTTCATCCTTCTTTTGCTCTTCCTTAATTTGTTCTTCTTTTACAGGCTGTTCACCGGCTTCGTTCTTTTGTTCTTCCTTTACCTGCTGATCAGCTGTTTCTTTTTTACCAATTTCTTCTTTCGCCGTTTTTGCAGGAACAGATACTGTTTCATTTCCTTCTTCTGTTTCCGGTGAAGGGGCAGCTATGATCACATTCTTTTTACCCTTGCCTTTTTTGTTTACCGGTGGCCGTTTATTCGCCGGCTCCCTGCCTGAAACCACCACATCATTGTTATCCATTCCCGGGGCGGTCATGCTCATTACGGATCTTCCTTTTCCCGCCTGCACCGTTCTTTTTTTTCTTACAGCATTATTGTTATTGCTGCCCGTATTGCCCGGTGGCTGTTTTAAGGCAGTTTCGTCTGTATCACGTACAGGTACTGTAGCAATCTTACCGGCGGAATTTGTTCCGGGAGCATCGTTGTTGTTTGCAGAACTGCCTCCATTTGCATTACCTTCAGCCGGTTGTACGGTGCTGCTATTGCCGGGTTGGCCGTTGTTCTTTTTTTCTTCTGCAATACCAACGGGTGCTTTTACCTCATCCCGGTTAAGCTGGTAAACAGTGAGCAATGCTCCGCCTCCCAGCAGCAAAAAGAACAACAGGAAGAAGATGTACTTCTTCTTATCCTTCTTTTGTGGAAGCTGTTTATCCAGCATCTTCTCCATCTTCTCCCAGGCCTTGTCGTTATAGGCCGGGTGATGATTTTCTGCCGCATCCCTGATTATATGGTCCATTTCCTCATCCAACATTTTTTATCTCGGCTATTTGATTTTGATTGAATAGTATTTTCTGTAACTGCTTCCGGGCTTTTGCCAGGTTCGATTTTGACGTGCCTACCGAAATGCCCAGTTTATCTGCGATCTCTTCATGACTGAAACCTTCAATGATAAAAAGACTGAGTACGGTGCGGTAAGCCGGTGAAAGATTCTGAATGAACCGGATGATCTCATCATAAGAGAGTTTATCAAGCCCGCTCTCACCATGCGATGCCGGTTGTATTACGGCCATATCCAATTCGCCAACCACGTGATGCTTTTTATTTTTCCGGAAATGATCGATGGCGGTATACACCATAATTTTCCGGAGCCAGCCTTTAAAGGAATTTATTTCATTGGTGTAAGCAGGAGTATAACGGTGTATCTCTTTAAAAATTTTCAGGAAGCCGTCGTTTAATATTTCCACCGCATCATCTTCATTATTAGCATAACAATCGCAGATGGCCATAGCATACCCATAGAAAGAGTTGTAGATTTTTTTCTGGCTCTCTCTTTCGTTCAGGGCACAGCCCCTGATATACAGGCTAAGTTCATCTGCCGAAAGCAATGGTTCGTATTTTGTTATCTGAATCGTAAAATTCGCTTAATAGGTTGCTTTAAAAAAAGTTACGGCTTTTCCTTCTATCGGATAGTAATTACAGACCTGGGTTAGAGACGAAACATCTGTAAAAGAAGTAATATGGTAGCCCCGACAAGAATCGAACTTGTATCTAAAGTTTAGGAAACTTCTATTCTATCCATTGAACTACAGGGCCAAAATGGAGGGCAAAAGTAATGTTTTTTGGAATACTTTTTTGCATGAGCAGCCAGTTACTTACCGGTTTTCAATAGAGTGGCTTACTCTTTTACAAACCGAAGTGTTACCGAAACAGCGCTGGCTGTTTTTACAGAAACGGCATAGCTGCCCGAAGCCAGGTTATCTGCATTTACAGGTATCCTGTTCATACCAGCTGTAACAAAGCCGGCCCTGCGATGCAATGTCCTGCCCTGCATATCAATCACTGCAATATCTATTGCTGAAGCTTTTGTACTGCTTAGTTCCAGCACAAACCTGCCATCCGTTACCGGGTTGGGCGATATCCTTATTATTTCCAGGTCGCCGGTACCGTTTACAAAAGACAAAACATTGCTGTAAGAAACACGGCCATCCGCCGCTTTCATTTTAAGCCGGTAATAATTTATACCGGGCAGGGGCATCGAATCGGTATGATCAAACGGATGCAAACACCTGGCGGCATCCGTAACAACGGAATAAATACCGGAAAAATTCCGGGCATCTGCACTGCGTTCCAGATCCAATGTTGCACCGGGATTGGTATTGCAGTTCACTTTCCAGTTCAATACATGTTTCCCCTGCAACCGGTGGCCCCTGAAATATTCCAGTTTGATGGGTAATGGAAAGTGAATATTGGTATGTACATAAAAACCTGAGAACCCGGTGATGGGAAATGTTACTTCCCAATAACCAAAACCACTGTTGTAATTAACGGATGTTGGTACGATCAAAACCCCGGCCCCTCCGTTTACAGAATAAAAACCTGGTGATGGATTGCCGGAATTATGCGGAAATACCGGTACGCCATGGTACTGGGTAACTTTCAGGTTGGCCCTTGCAGGATCGCTGTTGCCGCCCCCGGCCAGCGTTGGCAAAGCCGGAAACCCGCTGCGGTTTGTATTGAAGTCAACAAACTCCTGGTCTTTAAAATAAAGCGTAATGGTAGCGGTGGCATTATTCGGATTGGTTACCGGCTCAATATCAAAATGGCGCTGCACATAAGGTTCAACATTAAATACCTGTACCGAACCATCAATGATCACACAACTGTTTATCATCCCGGTAACGGGAGCAGCTCCGGAAGGAACAACTTTGGCAATCAGGTTACAAAACTGGTCAACATAAACTGTTCCTCCTGCTGATACCACCCCGCTATTACACACCTGAATACCGCCGGTAACGCCCGCCAGGTTGCCAACAAAGTTTATTGCCGTTACATCAACACTGGTATTATATATACATCCCCGGGCATCTTTTACTACGATATTATAAGTGCCGGCTGTTAACCCTGTAAAAATATTGCTGGCCTGGAAACTGGTGCCGCCATTATTACTGTAGGTGAGCGCAAGGGTTCCACCGGTTGCAGTAACGGTTATTGTTCCATCACTCAACCCGCAAGATGCCGGTGAAGAGCTGACAACAGCAGCAGGACCAGCGAGGTTATTTACCAGCACCGGCAATGTTTTAATACAACTGTTCGCATCTTTTACATATAAGGTATAACTGCCTGCACCCACCCCGTTAAAAACAGTGCCTGCCTGGTAAGTGGTTCCGTTTATGGAGTATTGCAGCGCACCTGTTCCGCCGGCGGCGGTTGCTGTAATGGTTCCGTTGTTTAACCCGCAGACAGCGTGTATAATTGCGGCAGTTAATACCTGCGGACCATTTACCGTACCAACAAAAACCTGCTTTGCATTGATGCAGCCGTTTGCATCCTTTACCATTGCAATATAATTACCGGTGATCAATCCATTGAAAATATTGGAGGCCTGGAAATTAATTCCGTCGATACTGTATTGCAATGGGGCTGCACCACCGGAGGAAGTAACGGTAATGCTTCCATTCGCATTGCCGCAGGTTGCCGGTGTAGCGGCGGCGGCGATGATGGGTGCTGTACTGTTGCTGACAGCGATCCCTGTTGTGTTGATACAATCCCTTGCATCCTTAATGGTAACCGTATAAAATCCGGCGGCCAGGTTTGTAAATATATTTCCGCTTTGAAAAACAGTTCCGTTCAAACTATATAAGTAGGGTGCTGTACCTGCAGAACCTGTTGCCACGATCATGCCGTCGCTGTTACCACAACTTGCTGCCACCGTAAATGCGGTTACCTGCACACGGGGGACATTGCTGATGATTACAGATGCAGATCCATAACAGTTGCCGGCATCCTTTGCATATACGGTGTAGGAGCCTGGTGTTAGCCCCGTAAAAATATTCGATGGCTGAAAAACAGTTCCGTTCAGGCTGTACTCAAACGGCGCAGTTCCGCCGGATGCATTTACCGTAATGGTTCCGTTGTTGGTATTACAGGCAGCAGGTAATACGGCAGCTGTTACCGACGGAACAGCGCCGCCGGGTAAGGTAACCGTTGCTCCGCCCATACAATTATTGGCGTCTTTTATTCCTACAGCATAAATACCGGGAACCAGGTTGTTAAATACACCGCTTGCAAAATAAGCACCTCCGTTTATGTTATACGAATACGGGGCAACTCCTCCGCTGCCCGTTGCTGTTATGCTTCCGTTATTTGAATTGCAGGTTGCAGGTTGCAGACTGGTACTTATACCCGGTCCGCCCAATGAAGGAACAACCACATTGATCGTGGTTAAGCAGGCGCCGGGTATATCGGGCGGACCTGCTGTAAAATCCGCATCATCGGCCATGATCACCGTATACGATCCGGGCGCCAGCCCGGTAAAGGTAAGCGTGTTTGCCCCGGGAGGGAAGAATGTTACCCAATTAGTACCATTATCAACACTGGCATGATAAGGGGTACTTCCGCCCACTCCCGAAATTGTTATGCTTCCGGCGGTTGTGTTACAGGCTGCAGCCGTGGCGGTAGCAGTGGCAGATGCCGGCACTCCGCTTCCTATGGTTGCAAGCTTTGTGATTGTACATCCGTCTTCGTGCATGGCCGTAACGGTATGAACGCCCACAGATACATTTGTAAATTGATTAGATGTGGTAAATGCCCCTCCATCCAGGCTGAACGTATAAGAATTACCTCCGCCGCTTGGAACACCCTTCAGGTTTTTTATCCGGCCTGTTTGACCGGTACAGGCAAATGCATCCTTTATGGTAAATGTAACATCGGTTGGAATGGTACCTGCTCCTGAATTGGTAATGGTAACGGATTGCGGCGCTGAGATACATCCGTTAGCATCTTTCGCTGTTAATGTGTGTACTCCTGTTGCCACATTAATAAAAAAGTTTATTGCCTGGTAAGCCCCGCCATCAATATTATAGGTAAGGGGCGCTGTACCGCCGCTTCCTGTTGCCCGGATAACCCCGTTAGAAGATCCACAGGTTGCCTGGTGAAGCACCGTTGCCGTTAATGAAAGTCCGGCTACAAATGTGACGTTGGCCTGTTTGGTCACGATACACCCGTTTGCATCTTTTACATACACGGTATAGGTACCGGGTGCCAGGCCGGTAAATACATTACTTACCTGGTAGTTGGTTCCATCAATACTATATTGAAGCGGAGCTATGCCGCCGGTTGCTGTGGCTGTTATAGTACCACTGTTTGCACTGCAGGAAGACGATACAGTACTTACAGAAAGTGCAAGTCCCGATACATTGGCAACAATAACAATTGTTGTCTTCAAACAATTATTGGCATCTTTTACATACACGGTGTATGTGCCGGGTGCCAGGCCCGTAAATACATTTCCTGCCTGGTAATTGGTTCCATCAATGCTGTACTGAAGCGGAGCCGTACCGCCGGTACCCGTTGCAGTAATGGTTCCGTCGTTATTGCTGCAGGATGATGGAGTGGTGGTTGCTGTTAGCAGCGGCCCCGATGCAGCCGGCACTACAATGGTTACTGTACCAATGCAGCCGGCATTATCCCTGATATATACAATATAATTTCCGCCGCCAATGCTGTTAAAAATATTACTTGCCTGGTAAGTGATTCCATTGATGCTGTATTGATATGGTATTACACCACCGCTTCCTGCTGCGGTAATACTTCCCGTATTGGCTGCACAGGATGATGCGGTTGCAGCCGCAGTAACCGTTGGTGCATTGGTGCTGTTTACTGTTGCCGCTACCGTATTGGTGCAGCCTGTATTGTCTTTAATGGTAATGGTATAAACTCCCGGAGCCAGCCCGAAGAAAACATTAACAGCCTGGTAAGTCGCTCCGCCATCAATACTGAATTGATACGGAGGAATGCCGCCATTTCCTGTTGCCGTAACAGTACCATTGATATTCCCGCAGGCAGCCGGTGAAGAGGTAGCCGTAACGGTTGGCGCCGGGGCATTACCAATAACCGCTGTTGCAGTTTTTGTACATCCATTCGCATCTTTCACCGTAACGGTATAGGTTCCTGCAGACAGAGATGAAAAAATATTTCCTGCCTGGAAAGTATTTCCATTAATGCTGTATTGATAAGGCACTGTGCCACCGGTTGCAAAAGCGGTAATAGTACCATTGCTTTGATTGCAAGTGGCTGTAAAGGGTACGACAGACAACGATGGAGCCGTGCTGGATGTAATGGTTACGATACTGCTGTTGGTACAATTATTTGCATCTTTTACCAACAAGGTATATTGGCCGGCAACCAGCCCGGTAAAGAAATTTCCCGACTGGTATGTGCTGCCACCGTTAATACTGTATTGATAAGGCGATACTCCACCGGTTGCATTCGCTGTTACCGTTCCTGCATTATTTCCACAGGTGGCATTGGTTTGTGTGAAGCTAAGAGCAGGCCCGTTTGTATTAAGGATGATAAGAGTATCGCTGCCCTGGCAGCCATTTTGATCTTTCACTGTTACTACATAAATGCCTGCGGGCAGGCCGGTAAATATTCCGGAAGGCTGAAAATTTATTCCGTCGATACTATATGTGTAAGGCGATACACCTCCCGAACCGGATAATGTAATGCTTCCTGTACTGGCTCCACAGGTTGTATTAACCTGAGAGGTGCCGATACCGGGACCCGTAATATTAAATGCAGCCGATGCCTGCGAACCGCTGCAGGCCTGGTTAACCGTTGCAACGATTGAATAAGTGATATTTAGTGAAAGCCCGGTAAAATTTCCGGTACTGTTAACTGCTACCTGTATAGCACCGTTATACAACGTATAGGTAACAACAGAGCCTGGTGGAGGGACAGGTGAAACCGTTGCACTTGCTGTTTTAGCAATGCAGTCTGTTGTAATATTAACAGTATAAAGGGTACTGGGACAGTATGCCGATACATCAAAGGAGGCAACAAATCCATCTCCACTTGCGTACAATAATTTTCTCGACTCATCATAAGCAAGGTCATAAACCGATTTACCCGAATATCCCGGTATTGAAATATCCGTCGGTGCATCACTGAATGTGTTGCCATCAAAATGATACACTTTTACCAACCCGTTAGCTTCACCCACAAAAATATTATTGCATGCGTCTGCAATAATACCGCCCTGCATAAAGGCCGTGTTGGCCGTAGTTATGGGTGTTCCTACGCCGGCGCCGGTGGCTTTATTAAATGCTTTTAAATTTTTACCATCCCAGTAATACAGGTAAGATGCATTTACCCAAAGCATATTGGCGGAATTATCTACCAGGCCTGATGCCACAAGGTATGGCCGGTTGGCAGCTTCATTCACTGTGTTATATCCCGAAGGAACATTCCAGGCAACAGATGCAGCGCTGTAGGGAGCCGTGTTCTTATATATCTTATTCCCTATTGAAGGAGTGCCAATCAGAGATCCGAAAATGGAGTACATATCATTGTTGGCGGGATCAAAAACAAAATCTGCAATATCCTGTGCCCAACCATTGGCGCCTGTATAAGGAACCCCGGTAATGTTCAGTGACGTAACTGTTGTTGAAGGCGGCGTAAAAACACCAAAATTGATATTCGAGTTAATGCCGCCGCCGGCAATGATGATCTGCGGCGACCCGTTATTACAACTCCAGAACATTTTCCATGCTTCCATGAAATTTGGATTGGCGGTTGTTATATAATTATCGTACAAACCATTTGTGTTAACACGTATTACCCTGAAACCGGTGGCCGGGTTAAACCCCTGCCCCAGGTAAATATTGCCTGTTGGTTTTTCAACCATCCATCCGCCATAATAAGTACCAAAGGTCCAGGAGGGAATGGCAAGCGTACCGTTGAACGTCCATTGCAGCACACCGGCAGCATCGTATTTTGCCAGGCTATGCGTAGTGGTGTAAGAACCGCCGCCGGTTACATAAATATTGCCGGCATAATCAAAATCAACGTCTTTGGCCTTTCCGGCATTAAGTCCGGTTAAACTTCCGGTTGAACTGACAAACGGATCAATCACAAGATCCCTTGATGAATCATATCCACTGGGAAAAGAAAAACGGATCTCTTTCCCATTGATCTTATACGCCGTTCTTACTTCACCGGAAGACCTGTTCAATACCTTGCTGCCATAATAACTTACCGGGAGAGATGTGGATATTCCATCAATATCTGACCGGATGATAAGCCTTCCCTGGTCATCTTGTTTTATTTTATTTACATCGCCTCCATAAACCAGCCTTACAGTATTCAGATCAGCTCCGGGTTTTACAAGCAGGCTGTATTCAAACCCCGGTCTTGCATCCGCGGCAAAACTGTACACAACATCAATGCCCGGGTAAACATTTTTGTACGTGATCTTTTTGTACCCATATGCTTTATCCTTCAGCATACCATACGTGTGATAAGCAGTTGTTTTATCTTCCTCAACAACCCGGGAGGTTGTATTGGCCCCACCCCACTCCATTGTTATTACCCTTTCGGTTATCTTCCTCCTTCGTTCAATTTCTTCTTCGGGCAAACCCTGTCTTTCCAGTTTTCTTTCTTCCCGGCGGGGTAGTTTTTCGGTCTTTCGCTGAAAACAGATAACGCCCCTTGGGGTAAAAAGTACAAGCATATCTGATCCCTCATAGCCATATTGTATTGGCCCCATATTCTCAAAACCCCTCATCTCTTTTCCATACTGTCCGATATTTTCGATAAAAGCGGCTGTATTACAAGCCTCTTTTTTATAATTGCCAATTGCTGCTGCAAATCCTGCCGGGGAAGTTTGGGAAAAAGAAATTGTTCCGGTTAACAAAAGAATATTTACTAAAACCTGCCTGCCCAGGTAACGGTAAATGGGGTGCATTGTTCTCATCAGTTTCGTGTATGATTTAAAGTTTTACAAATAATGTTAAAACACCAATCCAGGGTAGCCGAACAGGGAAAATCAGGCTTTGAACCGGAATAAATGACCGGTGAGTAATCTAGCTTGCGGCCATTCGCCGGTTTAAAAGACTAATCATCCTTTTTTAACGGCAACCCTTATCTTTGCCGTCCTAAATTTTTACGATCATGAAGTGGCTGAATGTAGTTATCAAATACCGTTTATGGCTGGGCGCCCTTTTCCTGGGGCTGGCCATTTTTACCCATATGCAAACCAGTTTCTGGCCATCCTTTGTATTATACTTTATAGCCGTGGTGCTGATCGTGGGCCATTTCCTTTTCGGACCCATGCGGCTTATACAGAGTTATATGGAAGAAGGCGATATGGAAGGCGCCAAAAAAGTGGTAGACTCCATCTGGTTCCCTGCCCTGCTCATCAAGCCCGTTCGTTCGGTTTACTATACCATCAAGGGCAATCTTGCCATGGTTGACCAGGATTTTGACGGCGCCGAAAAGATGATGAAAAAAAGTCTTTCGCTTGGCGGTGGCTCATTGACCAAACAGGCCGAAGGACCCAACAAATTACAACTGGGTATGCTGAGTATGCAGAAGGGAGACCTGAAACAGGCAGAGAGCTATATCCGCCAGGCCATCAGGGCCGGCTTACCGGATAATGAGAACAATGCAGCAGCTTATCTTCAACTCTGCTCCATTATGATGAACAAACGGGAATTCCGGGCAGCGAAGGATTATTTCAGGAAAGCAAAAAGTTTTAAGCCAACTACCCCGCAGATCGTTGACCAGATAAAACAGATAGAGAAGTATATTACGAGGATGCCGGGATAAGTGGGTTTGAAGTTAGAGGTCTGAAGTTTGAAGTTAAAGAGCTTACAAACTGCAGGTTCAACTTCAAACCATAAACCTCAAACTTCAAACCGCCCAAACAACTCCTTCACTTTCTTATAACGATACACAAAGATCTTGTTTAGCTGTTTTTTTACAAAAAGGCCATTCGCTATATCTCCCAAAAACCAAAGCGGTAATTTGTAGTGTATAATGTCTGTCATCTCCACTCCTCCATCAATTGCTTTAAAATGATGCTGGTGATGCCACATGCTGTACGGGCCATAGCGTTGCTCATCCACAAAATATTTTTTGTGTTCCACATGGGTGATCTCCGTCATCCAGTATAAAGGAATACCCAACAGCGGGCTTACTTTATATTCAATTACCTGCCCGGCATACATTTTTTCGCCATGATATTTTGAAATGATCTTAAACCCGAGATCACCCGGCGTTATTGTCTGTAAATTGCCCGGGCTGCTGAAGAATTCCCATGCATTATCAAGTGAAATGGGAATGTTTTGCACTGTTTTAAAGGAATATATTATACTCATTGTCTTCCTAACAAGTACAATACTATTTTGTTCGGTAAATCCTGTACCAAGTATCCGCTATCCAGTATCTTTGACAGATGCCGCATTACCGGGAAATATTGCAGAAGAAATTTAACGAAGAGTACCAGAAACTCAACCCCGAACAGCGCAAAGCGGTAGATACCATTGAAGGCCCCGTAATGGTTATTGCCGGTCCGGGCACCGGCAAAACACAGATACTGGCCGCCAGGATCGGCAAGATATTGCTTGACACGGATGCCCTACCCGAAAATATTCTTTGCCTTACCTATACCGATGCCGGTACCATCGCCATGCGCAAGCGGTTACAACAATTCATCGGCGCCGATGCATACAAAGTATCCATCAATACCTTTCATGCGTTTTGCAATGATGTGATACAGGATAACCTGAACCTGTTTGAAAAAACATCGCTGGATGCTGTTTCGGAACTGGAGACCATTGAACTGTTCAAACAACTCATCGATGCCTTTCCAAAAAACCACCCGTTAAAAAGATACCGCGGCGATGTGTATTTTGAGATCAACAACCTGCGCAACCTGTTCTCCGCTATGAAACGGGAAGGATGGGCCCCGGCATTCATCAACCAGAAGATAGATGAATACATTGCCGGCCTGCCCAACCGGGATGAATACATTGCCAAACGGGCAGTAAAGGAATTTAAGAAAGGAGATGTGCGTACCGACAAAATAGAAGAGGAAAAAGAGAAAATGGAAAAACTCCGGGCAGCCGTAAATGAGTTCAGCAATTTTCAGGCCCTGCTGCGCAAAAGGAACCGCTACGATTTTGACGACATGATCAACTGGGTGATCAACGTATTTGAAGAGAATAAAAGCATACTGGCCAATTACCAGGAAAAATTTCAATACCTGCTGGTAGATGAATACCAGGATACCAGCGGCACACAGAATAAACTGGTGCAGCTGCTCATCAGCTACTGGGATAAGCCCAATGTATTTGTAGTAGGCGATGACGACCAGAGCATCTATCGCTTCCAGGGCGCCAACGTGGAGAACATGCTGGCCTTTGCAACAGCTTATTCGAAAGACCTGTTGACCGTTGTGCTTACCAGCAACTACCGCAGCACCCAGCCCATACTGGATGTTTCCAAAACTCTTATCAACCGCAATGAGGAACGCCTGGTAAAACAAATTGACGGGCTTAGCAAAGAGCTGCTTGCTTCCAATTTACGGATCAACGGATCAACGGATAAACCATCTCTTCACGAATACAATTCTGTAAAAGAAGAAATGGCAGATATTACCAACCGGGTTTATAACCTGCTGCAGCAAAAAACAGAACCGGGAAGGATCGCTGTTATTTACAAGGAGAACAAATACGGGGAAGAACTGGCAAAATATTTTCGGTTAAAGAATATCCCGGTATACAGCAAACGGAACATTGATGTGCTGGTACAACCATTTACCAGCAAGATCATACAGGTACTGCGCTACCTGAATGCAGAGCACGACATACCCTATGGCGGCGATGAAATGCTGTTTGAGATACTGCACTACGACTTTTACAGGATCCCGCCGATAGAGATTGCTAAGCTGGCTGTTGAAGTAAATACAGCCCGGTATAAAGAAGAACCAACTTCTATACGCAGACTTTTATACGATAAGGCAAATAAGCCTGCGCAGAATTTATTTGATAACGGCATTCACGAAGGGTTGAAAAATTTCAGCCGCATTATTGAGAATTTAATTGCTGATGTCCCCAACATTACCCTGCCGGAATTATTTGAACACATTGTACAAAATGCCGGCGTACTGAATTACATCATGCAGAGCGATGAAAAGATACCGCTGATGCAGCTGCTTACGGCGCTGTTTGATTTTATCAAAGACGAATGCAGCCGCAATCCGTTACTGGGCCTCAAAGAACTCATCAGTATCTTCGACCTGATGGAAAAAGAAGGGATTCCCTTATCCATGAGCCAGTCGGGCGGAACCGACAAAGGCGTGAACCTGCTTACCGCACACGGCAGCAAGGGCCTCGAATTTGAATACGTTTTTTTCACCGGCGCCAATGCGTCTTTCTGGGAAAAGAAACGCAGGCCGGGTGGTGGGTATAAATTACCAGATACGATGTTCCTTTCGCAACCGGCTTCCACCGATGAAGAAGAATTGCGCCGTTTATTTTACGTAGCGCTTACCCGTGCAGAAAAACATCTGTATATCTCCTACGCAAAATTCCGTAACGACGGCAAAGAACTGGAACCTTCTATGTTCATTGCAGAGATACAGGAAGAGCATGATTTACCGGTTGAACGAATAGCCCTTACACAGGAACAGCAAACAGAATTTGAACTGCTGCATTTTACCGCACAGGCACCCGAGATAGAACAGGCCGAAGAAGATTTCATCAGCGGCCTGCTGGATAAATTTGTGATGAACGTAACAGCGCTCAACAGCTACCTCAATTGTCCGCTGAACTTTTATTACCGCAACCTCATCCGCATTCCTTCCGGTAAAAGCGAGGCCACCGAATTCGGAAGCGCCATACACCATGCACTGGAAAAATTATTCCGAAAGATGCAGGACGGCAAGCAGGAAAAATTTCCGCCGAAGGAAGACATGATAGCAGATTTTAACTGGTACATGAACCGGCACCGGGAGAATTTTACCAAAGAAGCATTTGACCGGCGCATGGAATACGGCGATGAAGTATTGCGCAACTACTACGATAAATACATCTACAGCTGGAACAAAGTAGTGGCGGTTGAGCGAAACATACGCGGCATTGTATACAACGGCGTTCCTTTAAAAGGTAAGCTGGATAAACTGGAATTCAACGGCAGGGAAGTGAATGTGGTGGATTATAAAAGCGGCAACATTGAAAATGCCCTTCCAAAAATGAAAGCACCCCACGAAAAAGATCCCTATGGCGGCGATTACTGGCGGCAGGCCGTTTTTTATAAGATACTGGTGGATAATTACGAACAGAAAGACTGGAAAGTGATCAGCACCGAATTTGATTTTGTGGAACCGGATAAAAAAGGCGAATACCGCAAAGAAAAGATCGTCATCAATCCGCAGGATATAGAAACGGTAAAACAACAGATCACCGACGTATGGAATAAGATACAGGCCCGTGATTTTTATACCGGCTGCGGCAAAGAAGACTGCCATTGGTGCAATTTTGTAAAGAGCAACAAACTGGCCGTAGCCCTGCACGACCTGCAGGAAGAAGAAGCAGATTAAAGGATTTTTATGATTTAAAAACGAAACAAACAAACCAAACGGGTTAAGTTTGCAGCTCAAATGCCTTTGATGAAATTGAACCGGTTACTTTATCTCTTTTTTTCTGCATCACTCAGTTATATCATTGCCATCAGCAGCGGCGGTTGTGCACAGATAGGCATGCCCACCGGCGGACCCAGGGACAGCATTGCCCCGGTACTGGTAAGCGCTTCACCCAAAATAAACAGCGTTAATGTAACCGGCAATAAGATCACGCTAACGTTCAACGAGTACATTGAACTGAAGGAAGTGCAGACCAATGTGCTCATCTCTCCCTTTCCCAAAAAGCAGCCGCAGATCGATTATAAATTAAAGACCGTTACCGTTAAGCTGAAAGATACGCTGATGCCCAACACCACGTACAGCATCAACTTCGGCAAAGCCATTGTTGATAATAACGAGGGCAACCCCTACGAGGAGTTTACCTATGTTTTCAGCACAGGCAATACCATTGATTCATTAATGCTTGATGGAAGAGTAGTGATCGCCGAAACCGGTAAGGCCGACAGTACCCTGGTGGTGGTGCTTTATCGCAATGCCGATGATTCGGCTGTTCAGAAAAGAAAGCCCGATTTCCTTGCCAAAGTTTCGGGCAAAGGAAATTTCAGTTTTTTAAACCTGCCGGCAGGCAACTTTAAAATATATGCATTAAAGGATGGTGACGGCGGAAAGACCTATAACTCAAAGAAAGAATTATTTGCTTTTGCCGATGCCGAAGTAACGGTTTCTGCCGGCAGCGCACCCGTACTGCTTTATGCATCGGCACTTGAAAAAGAAAGCCGCACCGCTACCACAGCAAAACCGCCGGTTGAAAAAAAATTACGCTACGCTTTACCTGTTTCTTACCTGTTCCAGGACCTGCTTACTCCCTTTGAGATAAGTTTTAATAAACCCCTGAAAGAATTCGATACGGCAAAACTGGTTTTAACCGATACAAACCATAAGCCCGTGCCGGCAACCTGGAGCATCGACAGCAGCCGTAAAAAGATCAGCCTGGCCGTTAAATGGCAACAGGGAATGAATTACCAGCTGATCATGGATACCACCGCTGTTTCAGATTCATCAAACAACCGGCTGGCTAAAATGGATACCATCCGCTTTGTTACCAAAAGCCAGGAAGACTATGGCAATGTGGTGCTACGGTTCAGTAACCTCGACCTGGGCAAAAATCCGGTGCTGCAATTTGTACAGAATGAAGAAGTAAAAGAAAGCTACCCGGTAAAGGCCGCGGAATGGAGCAACAAAATGATGACCCCCGGCGAATATGAAGTGCGGATATTATACGATGCAAACCAAAACGGCAAATGGGATCACGGCGACTATTCAAAAAAACTACAACCCGAAAAAGTGACCACCCTTCCCCAGAAATTAAGTGTAAAGGGCAACTGGGATAATGAGCGGGACATAAAACTGTAATGGCTAATTTTTAGCTGATCCGTGATAATGGTCCTCCCTTAAATCGTTTATCTGTACTACAACTGCAATGAATTTAAAAAATTATCAATTACCCATTACCGCATTATCCATTAACTTTATTCCATGATCTTCTCTTCTTCTCTTTTAGAAAATGCGGTGAACGAATTTGCCAAACTGCCCGGCATTGGTAAGAAGACGGCATTGCGGCTGGTGCTTCATCTCATCAAACAGGATAATGCCGAAGTGAACCAGTTCAGTGATGTGATCGCAAAAATGAGGAATGAAATAAAATTCTGCCGGCGTTGTTTTAATATTTCCGACAAGGAGCTTTGCAATATCTGCAGCAATACCATGCGCCGGCAGGATATGCTTTGCGTGGTGGAAAATATCCGGGATGTGATCGCTATAGAAAGCACCCAGCAGTTCAACGGCATCTACCACGTACTCGGCGGTATCATCTCTCCCCTTGACGGCATCGGGCCCGAAGAGCTGACCATTGATGCATTGACAGATCGTATTGCAAAAGAAGGAACCACCGAGATCATTTTTGCGCTTAGTCCAACCATACAGGGCGACACCACTATATATTATATCAGTAAAAAACTTTCCGGCCCAAGGCCCCGGCCTGTAAAGATCACCACCATTGCCCGGGGTATTTCCTTTGGCGGCGAACTGGAGTATGCCGACGAAATGACCCTGGCCAAGAGCATCAGCAACCGCATCCCGGTCGAAAATTTTATCCTTTCCGGCAGCTGACATAGCAACCTTTTCCACTACGTCTCCGTTTCGTACTCTGATGAGTAAGAAAAAACTGATCCTTATTTCAACCATTGTTATTTTGGGGGCAGCCGCCCTTACAGGTTATATAATGTGGAATAAGCCGCACAAGGATGTGAAGGATGCCGATGGCCTGCAAATAGCTTCTACAGAATTATATAACCACTATATATCCGATTCGGCAAAAGCAAGATCGCTTTATACGGATAAGATCGTGGAGGTTACCGGAGAAGTGGGAAAGGTTTCTGCTAACCAGCAAAACCAGCAGATCATACTTATTAAAACATCCGTTTCGGGAGCATATATCAATTGTACGATGGAAGAGACCGATGCAGCAGCGAAAGAAGGCAGCACCGTTACCATCAAAGGGATATGCAGCGGCTATATCGGCGGCGATGCCGATATGGGCCTGCCCGGTGATGTATTCTTAGTAAGAGGTTATCCATTTACCAAATAAAACTTTCATGAAAAAGACCGCAGCAATTGCATTCCTGTTATTTGGCTTTTATCTTACCGGTACAGCCCAGTTATATTTTACCAAGAACGGTTATATCTCTTTTTTCTCTTCCACCCCGATGGAAGATATAAAAGCCGGGAACAACCAGGTGATCAGTATTCTCAACACGGCAACCGGGGAGATACAGTTCTCGCTGCTGAACAATGCCTTTCATTTTAAAAAGGCATTGATGGAAGAACATTTCAATGAAGACTATATTGAAAGTACCAAATACCCTAAGTCAGCTTTTAAAGGAACCATCAGCAACCTGAAGGATATTAACCTGGGCAAGGACGGGGTGTACAACATAACCGTCTCCGGCAACTTAAGCATTCATGGGGTAACCAGGGCTGTTTCGGTACCCGGTAAACTCACCGTTAAAGGCGGTTCATTATCGGCAAGTTCAACGTTTAAAATAAAACCCAAAGAGTACAATATCAGCATACCGGCAGCCGTAAAGAATAATATTGCCGAAATGGTTGAACTCACCGTTAACTGCAGTTACGAAAAGAAGAACTAAACCGGCCATAAGTAATGTCCTGGTTTCAAACCTGAACCACATAGATTCTGGCCTATTTACTATGTGTACTATGTCCTATGTGGTTCAAATAGGACATTACCGGGCCATATCAGTTTTTGCCGTATCGTTCCCTTGTTATATTTTTGTGCCTGTAACAGGCAGATTTGTTTATTGTTCGGCCTGTAAATCGTTCCGCCAACTGAACTAATAAACGAAAGCAATTCTGCCTAACTTCTCCCGGATTGATTCTCGTTTAAAAGTTTTTGGTGATCACTTAAGCCGGCAACACCGGTAACCTTAATTCATTGCGCAAAATGAAAACATTACGAGATTGTTTAAAAGAACGCATCCTTGTCATTGATGGCGCCATGGGCACCATGATACAGCGGCATAAACCCACGGAAGAAACCTACCGCGGCGAACGGTTTAAGAACTGGCCCAGCGATGTAAAGAATAACAGTGATATTCTGAACCTTACCCAGCCACAGATCATTGAAGGCATACACAAACAATACCTGGAGGCGGGCGCCGATATCATCGAGACCAACACCTTTGCGGCCACCACTATTGCCCAGGAAGATTTTAAGCTGGAAGATTTTGTTTATGAAATAAATGTGGAAGGGGCTAAAATTGCCCGGAAGGCTGCTGATGAATACACGGTAAAAGATCCATCCAAACCCAGGTTTGTGGCGGGTGCTATCGGCCCATTGAACAGAACGCTGAGTTTATCGCCTGATGTAAATAATCCCGGCTACCGTGCGGTTACTTTTGACCAGGTAGTAAAAGCCTATTACGAACAGGTACAGGGACTGGTTGATGGCGGGGTTGACCTGTTGCTGATAGAAACCATTTTTGATACGCTGAATGCAAAAGCCGCCATCTTTGCCATTAAAAAATATTTCCAGGATACAGGCAAGCCTGCGTTACCCATTTCCATTTCGGGAACCATCACCGATGCAAGCGGAAGAACCTTAAGCGGACAAACCCTGGAAGCCTTTTACATTTCTGTTATGCACGCCAACCCGTTAAGCATTGGATTGAATTGTGCATTGGGTGCAAAGGAAATGCGGCCGCATATTGAAGAGTTGAGCCAGATAGCAAACTGCTATGTGTCTGCCTATCCCAATGCAGGCCTGCCCAATGCCATGGGCGAATATGATGAAAGACCGGACGAGACGGGGCACTATTTAGAAGACTGGGCAAATGAAGGCTGGGTGAATATTGTAGGAGGCTGCTGCGGTACCACACCAGATCATATCAAACACATAGCAGACTACGTAAAAAATATTAAACCAAGAGCACTACCTGTTATTGAAACAGAATTAATGACAGCATAAGCACATGAGCGTAACTATTAAACCATACAGCAGGTTCAGCGGACTGGAACCTTTGATCGTTCGCCCGGAAACAAATTTTATTAATGTTGGAGAACGTACCAACGTGACCGGCAGTAAAAAATTTGCCCGGCTCATTAAAGAAAATAAATACGAAGAAGCATTGAGTGTTGCCCGGCAACAAGTAGAGAACGGGGCCCAGGTGATCGATGTGAACATGGATGATGCGCTGCTGGATGGCGTGCAGGCAATGACCACTTTTATAAACCTGCTGCAGAGCGAACCGGATATTGCAAAAATCCCGGTGATGCTCGACTCTTCCAAATTTGAAATTATTGAAGCGGGTTTGAAATGTGTACAGGGCAAGTGCATCGTGAACTCCATTTCCATGAAGGAAGGCGAAAAGAAATTCATTGAGCAGGCAATTACCTGCCGCATGTACGGCGCTGCCGTTATTGTAATGGCTTTTGATGAAACCGGACAGGCCGATACAAAGGATAGAAAAGTAG
>DAOLIP010000030.1:0-33099 GCA_035328475.1 Ferruginibacter sp. | reverse complement strand
GTGGTCATTTCCTTGTCTAACTGTTCCTTTGTGCCGGGCATAATATCCTGTATCATTCCCCTCCACTGTAGTTCGTCAATTAAAGAATGCATGCTCTTCGTAAAATTTTAAAAATCAAACCTTAAAAATCAGAATACCGTATATCGTTCGGCAAAAATGCTCATAAAAATTGATAAAATAATAACTTCCCGGTACAAAGGCATTGTGAACATATTATCCTTGCCGGCAAGCCAACATTTGCCCTGTTTTTTCCGTTCTTTTAAAAGCATCCTTTTTCCGGCAAAGAGCCTCTTGTTTGTGAACCGGGCCAGGTTTTTTAAACAAAGCAACCTGTTCATAAAAGCCGGGCCCAAATATGCTGGAATAGGCTTAATTTTATAAATATATGTACACAATTTACCAAGTATAATTACGTTTAACCAAGATCCACCCCCATAAAAAACAAACTACTAACCTGATGACGTTATGAGAATCTACCTGACTATATGCTTATTGGCCCTATTAGCCATATCTATTCCCTGCCATTCGCAGTTCCGAAAATACTCCAATGAATTTTTAAATGTTGGTGCCGGTGCACGGGGGCTTGCCATGGGTAGTGCCCAGGTTGCTTCCACAAAAGATGAAACGGCAGGCTACTGGAATCCCGCCGGGTTAACCGGTATAAAGGATCATCCATCTGTTGGATTGATGCATGCAGAATATTTCAGCGGCATTGCCAAATACGATTACCTGTCTGCCGGTATCCCCATCCAGGATAACAAACGGGCTTTGGGAATATCACTGATCCGCTTTGCAGTGGATGAGATACCCAATACACTAAACCTGGTGGAGCCTGATGGAAGCATTAACTATTCCAACATCAAAACATTTACCGTGGCCGACTGGGCTTTACTGCTTTCGTTTGCTCAGAATCTTAAAACAACCGAGCACAGCAATTTAAGCTTTGGTATCAATGCCAAGGTCATCTATCGTAAAATAGGAAGTTTTGCAACGGCC
This sequence comes from Ferruginibacter sp., assembly GCA_035328475.1. Taxonomy (GTDB): domain Bacteria; phylum Bacteroidota; class Bacteroidia; order Chitinophagales; family Chitinophagaceae; genus Ferruginibacter. The sequence goes on along the minus strand of DAOLIP010000030.1, from coordinate 32,103 downwards.
TGGGGTTTTGGTTTAGACGCCGGCATTCAATACCATGGCAAGCGCAGTCATTTTGGATTGGTGGCCAGAGATGTAACCACTACGTTCAATGCATGGTCTTTTAAATTCACCGACCAGGAAAAAGAAGTGCTGTACCTTACCAAGAACGAAATACCGGTGAAATCAACCGAACTTACCGCTCCCCGCCTGGTAATAGGGGGTGGGTATGATTTTAAGCTGAGCAATTCCATCAGCCTGATGGCAGAGGTTAATGCCGATGTAACTTTCGATGGCAAACGAAATACGGTACTCAGCGGCAATACCGTAAGTGTGGATCCACGCATTGGCCTGGAAGCAAATATCAAGGATGTGTTCTTTATCCGGGCAGGCATCAACAATTTTCAAAAAGCGATCAAGGACGGAGATACCACCAACCAGAAAAAAGTATGGATATACCAGCCGGGTGTGGGTGCCGGGTTTAAACTCAAGAATGTGATGATCGACTATGCGTTCACCAATCTTGCCAACCAGTCGAATCCATTATACACGCATATATTCTCTATAAGGCTGAACATCGCCGGTAAAAAAGAAACTGAATAAATAATAATTTCAAATCAGTATGAAAAAAATTCTATTAGCCTCCGTTGTTTTATTGCTGGTGACCAGTGGTTATTCGCAGTTAAATAACAGCTGGATCGATTATAGTAAGACCTATTACAAATTTAAACTTGCCAAAGATACCCTGACCCGTATCAACCAGCCTGTACTGGCTGCGGCAGGTTTGGGAAACGTTCCGGCCGAACAATTCCAGCTTTGGCGGAATGGACAGCAGGTTCGTTTGTATACCTCGGTACCAACCGGCATTATGGGCTCGGGTGATTATATAGAATTCTGGGGCGAAATGAATGACGGCAAACCTGACAAGGCCCTGTACCGGAATCCGGATTACCAGCTTTCTGAAAAATACAGTCTTGAAACAGATACGGTAACTTACTTTCTTACCGTTAACCCTGCGGGTGGTAATCTCAGGTACACGGCAACTGCAAACAACACCGCAGGTAATGTGTTGCCAGCCGACCCGTATTTTATGCGCAGACTGGAATACAATTACCGTAACCAGGTAAACAAAGGTTATGCAGCGGTAATTGGCGAATACGTTTATTCTTCGGCTTATGATATTGGTGAAGGCTGGACAAGTAACGATACCTATCCCTGCTGTGCCCAGTCGTTGGTACTGCAGGACATTAACCGGTATTCGGCTGGTCCGCCCAACAGCGTGATGGTAACAACGGCGGTTGCAGGTAACGCACTTTATACCCGCGACCTGGTGGTGCGGGTGAACGGCATTAATGTGCTGCAAACCCCCATGCCTTATTTCAATTACCGGAAAGATACTATCCGAAACCTGCCCCTGTCGGTATTAATAAGCCCTACATTCATCGGTATGAGTATCAACGGTAATTCTACCAATGCCAACGACCGTGTTGTAGTGAGTGCCTTTTCGGTGACTTACCCGGCAACTTTCAATTTCAATAACCAGAAGAATTTTTATTTTGAACTGAAAGACAATACTGCAGGTAATTTTCTGGTGATAACGAATTTCAATAACAACGGCATTGCACCCATATTGTATGATTATAATACCGGCAGAAGATACCTTGGTGATATAAGCACCGCAGGCCAGGTAAAGTTTGCATTGCCTGCTTCCACGGATACATTGAGAAAGTTCAACCTGATGAGCCAGGATGTTTCTAATGTGAACCTGGTAACCTCACTTACCAGCAAAACTTTTGTAAATTATGCAAACACATCCCTGCAGGGTGATTATATTATTATAAGCAACCCGGTACTGTACAACAACGGAAGCGGGGTAAACAATGTAGAATTATACCGCCAGTACAGGAGTTCAGCAGCGGGTGGAAGTTTTAATGCCAAGATCTATAACATTGATGAACTGAATGATCAGTTCGGGCTCGGCATCAAAAAGCACCCGTCTGCCATCCGTGATTTTATCCGCTATGCAAGCCAGAACTTCAGCGTAGCGCCTAAATATGTGTTCATCATCGGCCGTGGATTAAGTTATATCGACTATGCCGCTAACCAGAGCAATCCTATTTCCGACCAGATAGACCTGGTACAAAGTTTTGGATGGCCTGCATCCGATGTACTGTTATCCTGCCTTCCGGGCACCAATGTTCCGCTGATTCCTATCGGCCGCCTCGGCGCAATCAACGGAAACGAGGTGGGTGTTTACCTGGAAAAGATGAAACAGTATGAGCAGGTTCAGCAATCAACCAGCCAAACAATTGCTGATAAAGGCTGGATGAAGAATATGCTGCACACTATTGGGGGATCAGACAGTACAGAGAATGCCGACTTCCTGATCTATATGAACGGGTATAAGGCCATTGCGCAGGATACCTTCTTTGGCGCTCATGTTGAAACATTTGCAAAAACATCTGTTTCCGCTATAGAGCAACAGCAAAGCCTCCGCATCACCGGGCTTTTCCAGGAAGGTCTCAGCTATGTAAAATACTTCGGTCACTCTTCTGCAAACGAACTGGCCATTAATTTGAACTACCCGGAAAATTATCAAAATAACGGTAAGTATCCATTCATGCATGTGAGCGGTTGTACCGTAGGCAATTTCTTTACCTACAGTCCCGGCCGGGTGAATGGTTATTCGGGCATGTCGCTCTCTGAAAAATATATATTCCTCGATCACAAGGGAAGTATCGGGTTTTTAGGAAGTACCCACTTTGGTATTGCCCCGTTCCTTAACTATTACAATACCAGTTTGTATAATGATTTCTGCAAGGATATGTATGGTAATTCGATCGGCAACCAGATCAAGAGTACCTTACAACGACTGGGTGGTAACCCCGGCAGTCTCGATTTTTATACCCGGATCCACCTGGAGGAAATAAACCTGCACGGCGACCCTGCCTTAAAAATAAATGCACATGCCAAACCGGATTATGTGATCGAAGATCAACTGGTGAAATTCACGCCGAGCATTATCACGGTAGGTGACCAGACATTTAAACTGGATGTGAAACATATGAACATCGGCCGGGCTATCAAAGATTCAATACGGGTAACGATCAAACAAAAACTGCCCAATGATACCATCCGGGTTTTGTATAACCAGATGATCCCGGCCACAATGTATATGGATTCGGTAAGCCTTACGGTGAACATAAATCCGATAACGGATAAGGGGCTTAACCGGCTTATTGTAACACTGGATGTTGATGGCCGTGTGGACGAACTCTCTGAAATGAACAATACCCTTACCAAGGACTTTTACATTTTTGAAGACGAGATACGTCCCATCTCACCGTATAATTATTCCATCATTAATCAGCAGAACATAACATTTTATGCAAGCACGGCTAACCCATTGAGCGGACAGCGGCAGTATGTGATGGAAGTGGATACGACAGAACTGTTCAACTCAGCATTCAAAAAAACATATAACGTAACGGGTGCAGGAGGGGTGATACAGTTCAATGCATCCAATATAACTTTTACCGACAGTACGGTTTATTACTGGCGTACATCCACTGTTCCGGTATCGGGTAACAATTATATCTGGAACAACTCTTCGTTCATATACCTGCAGAACAGTACCGCCGGTTTCAGCCAGGCTCATTATTTCCAGCATTTAAAATCCACTGTCACAGACCTCAACATTCCAGCCAACCGGAAGTGGGAGTTTGATAAATACACCGTAGGGGTTAAGATAAAGAATGGCGTGTTCCCTACAGCTGCCCGTAATGCACCCGATTTTGCAGTTGAGATAGATGGTAATAATGCTATACAGAGTGTTTGTGGTATATCTAATATCATCATTAATGTATTCAGTCCCTTTGATATGAAGCCCTGGAGGAACGCCTGGCCGGGAACGGGTTTGTATGGCAGTGATGATGTATGCGGTGCAGAACGCCAGTGGAACTTCCAGTATAATATATTAAGCCAGGCCAAACGTATTGCTGCCGTCAATTTCCTGGATATGGTACCCAACGGATATTATGTGACCGTAAGAAATACTTCCGGGGTAGATCCGCTTACCAATACCTATCCAAATACCTGGCAGGACGATACGCTGGCAATGGGCAGCGGAAATTCGTTGTACCACCGCTTGAAGAACGCCGGGTTTGTGGATGTTGATTCTTTCAACAGGGCAAGGTGTTTCAATTTTATTTATAAAAAAGCGGACAATAGTTTTATTCCTGCATTTAAATTTTCAGATGGCATTTATGATAAGATACAACTTGATGTTATATGCCCGGTAAGTAAATCTTCCGGTAACATCACTTCACCGCTTTATGGTCCTGCCAAATCATGGACAAGGTTCCAATGGAAAGGGGCCAGAGAAGAGACCGGTGCCGGAGATTCTATTTTGTTTAAAGTAATAGGCGTTACAAACGCCGGTGTGGAAACAGAACTATATACGGTAGATTCCACTACTAAAGACTTTGATATATCTGCGATCAATGCTGCGCAGTATCCTTACCTGAAACTTAAAATGTATAACCAGGATACCATCCAGGGTACACCATACCAGTTAAAATTCTGGCGTGTTAAAGGAGAATATATTCCGGAAGGCGCTGTGGCCCCGAATATCCTTTTCAGTATGAAAGATACCTGTGACCAGGGTGAGCAGGTTGACTTCAAGCTCGCATTTAAAAATATCAGCCAGGCTGCCTTTACCGACAGTATGCGTTTCAACTTTGTACTTACCGACCGCAGTAATGTTCCGCATTCCATTGCCCTGCCAAAAGGTAAAGTGCTGGTTTCGGGCGACACCCTGGTTGTAAGCTACCGCATTGATACAAAGGATTACCCCGGTTCCAATACACTGTTTGTGGAAGTGAACCCGAACAATGCGCAACCGGAACAATACCATTTCAATAATATCCTGTTCAAAGAATTGTATGTAAGACCGGATAATTATAATCCATTACTGGATGTAACCTTTGACGGGGTGCATATCCTTAATGAAGACATCGTATCGGCCAAGCCCCACATTCTCATTAATCTCAAAGACGAAAGCAGGTTCATGGCTTTAAGCGATACGGCTTTGCTGAAAGTACAGATCCGTTTCCCGGATGGGTCATTACGCAATTATAGTTTTGGCGGCGATACCATGCGTTTTACGCCGGCCAACCTTTCAACGGGTAATAATACGGCAGTCATCGACCTGCTGCCTTATTTCCCGGATGAAGGATATTATGAGCTGATCGTTTCGGGTAAAGACGTAGTGGGCAACAGCGCCGGCGCTATCGAATTCCATGTGAAGTTCCGGGTGATCACCAAGGCGATGATCAGCAATATGCTCAATTACCCGAATCCATTCACCACGTCTACTGCCTTTGTATTTACCATTACAGGCAGCGAAGTGCCGCAGAATATACGGATACAGGTACTGACCATTACGGGTAAAGTGGTAAGGGAAATAACCAAGGATGAGTTAGGCCCGTTGCATGTTGGTAATAATATAACCGAATTCAAGTGGGATGGAACCGATATGTACGGCGCCAAACTGGCAAACGGTGTTTACCTGTACCGGGTACTCACAAACCTGAATGGCAAATCGCTGGATAAGTATAAAGGTGATGGCGATAACACAGATAAATTCTTTAACAAAGGTTACGGAAAAATGGTGCTGATCAGGTAACCCAAATCTTTGAAATATGAATTCGAAAAGGCTGTCTGTATACGAACAGAACAGCCTTTTCTGTTTATATTGTTGAACCAGAATGAAGTAACACAGGTTTGTATACTAAATAAAAACATGGCAACAGCCAAGTAAGCATAACCGGAATGAAAAAAATCCTATTAACCTCTTTTATTGTACTGCTGGCTGCCGGTGTTTATTCCCAATTGAATAACAGCTGGATCGATCATAGTAAGACCTATTACAGATTCAAACTTGCCAAAGACACCCTCACCCGTATCAATCAACCCATACTGGCTGCAGCCGGGTTGGGAAACGTTCCGGCCGAACAATTCCAGCTTTGGAAAAATGGTCAGCAGGTGCGGCTTTATACTTCTGTACCAACAGGCATCATGGGTTCGGGTGATTATATAGAATTCCTGGGCGAAATGAATGATGGCAAACCTGATAAAGCGCTTTACCAGAATACCGCTAACCAGCTTGGTGATAAATACAGCCTTGAAACAGATACGGCCACTTATTTTCTTACGGTGAATGCTGCCGGTACCAATCTTCGTTATGTTGCTGCTGCCAACAATACAGCCGGCAATGTGTTGCCTCCCGATGCATTCTGTATGAAACGTATTGAAATGAATTTCAGGCAGCAGATCAATAAAGGGTATGCCGATGTAAGTTATACGGAATACCTGTTCTCTTCTTCATATGATGCAGGGGAAGGCTGGACAAGCAACGATATTTTTCCGGGTTATCCTCTTGCGCTGGGTTTGCAGAACATGAACAGCTACCTGGCCCTGCCCGCCAATACGCTCACTTTTGCCTATTCGGTTTCGGGTAATGCACCCAATACAAGGGAACTGTTTGTGCGGTTTAATGGCAATACCATCTCGCAAAAGCCAATGCCTTATTTCGCTTACTTAAAGGATACCCTGCGGAACCTGCCACTGAGCCTGCTTACCAATCCCACCAACCTGCAGGTAGTTATCAACGGCAATTCCACCAATACAAATGACCGGGTTGTTGTAAGTTCTTTTGCATTGACCTACCCGGGTACATTTAATTTCAATAACCAGAAGCATTTTTATTTTGAACTTAAGAACAGCGCCGTTGGAAATTACCTGGTTATAACCAATTTTAACAACAACGGTGTTGCACCGGTTTTATACGACCAGAATAACAACCTCAGGTACATCGGCGATATCAGCACGGCAGGCCAGGTACGATTTGCCTTGCCGGCTTCATCCGATACACTGAGAAGATTCAACCTGGTAAGCCAGGATGCTTCTAATATTAATTTAGTGCCTTCGCTTACCAGCAAAATATTTGTGAATTACGCAAACGCTTCGCTGCAGGGCGACTATATCATTATAAGCCATCCTGTTCTTTATAATAACGGAAGCGGTGTGAATAACGTAGAATTATACCGCCAATACCGGAGTTCGGCAGCAGGAGGTGGTTTCAACGCAAAAATTTACAGCATTGATGAACTGAATGACCAGTTTGCATTCGGTATCAAAAAACACCCGTCTGCTATAAGGGACTTTATCAGGTATGCCAGTCAGAACTTCGGTACTGCACCCAAATACGTTTTTATCATTGGCCGGGGGCTGAGTTATTTTGATTATACTGCCAACCAGGTCAATCCCCTTTCTGATCAGCTCGACCTGGTGCAAACGTTTGGATGGCCGGCATCGGATATATTATTATCTGCGTTGCCCGGTACACTTTTTCCTTTGGTACCCATCGGCCGCCTCGGCGCTGTCAATGGGAACGAGGTGGGTGTTTATTTGGATAAGATGAAACAGTATGAGCAGGCCCAGCAATCGGCCAGCCAAACCATTACCGATAAGGGCTGGATGAAGAACGTGCTGCATACGATCGGTGCAAGCAACAGTTTTGAAGAAGCAGAATTCACGGGTTATATGAATGGCTACAAAAGCACGGTGGAGGACACATTGTTTGGTGCTCATGTTGAAACATTCTCAAAAACATCGGTTGCCACCATTGAACAGCAGCAAAGCCAGCGCATCACCGGGCTTTTCCAGGAAGGACTCAGCTACATAAAATATTTCGGCCACTCCTCTGCCAATGAACTGGCCATTAATCTTAACTATCCGGAGAATTATCAAAACAACGGCAAATATCCCTTCATGCATGTGAGCGGTTGTACCGTAGGCAATTTTTTCACCTTCAGCCCAACAAGGGTAAATGGCTATGCAGGCATGTCGCTCTCTGAAAAATATATCTTCCTCGATCACAAAGGAAGCATCGGCTTTTTGGGAAGTACGCATTTTGGTGTGGGTTACCATCTTAATAAATATAATGTGGTAATGCACGACAATCTTTTTAAGACCATGTACGGCAATACCATCGGCAACCAGTTGAAAAGCACCCTGCAAACATTGAGTGCCAGCCCGGGCCTCGATTTTGTAACTAAGATCCACCTGGAAGAAATAAACCTGCATGGCGACCCTGCCTTAAAAGTAAATGCACATGCCAAACCGGATTATGTAATTGAAGATCAACTGGTGAAATTCACGCCCAACATTATCACCGTGGGCGACCAGACGTTTAAGCTGGATATAAAACACCTGAACATCGGCCGGGCCATCAAAGATTCAATGCGGGTAACGGTAAAACAAAAATTACCGAATGATACTATTCGTGTACTGTATGATCAGAAGATCAGGGCTACCCTGTATATGGATTCTATTAGTCTCTTGGTGAATATAAATCCGTTAACAGACAAAGGACTTAACAGGCTTATTATAACACTGGATGTTGATGGCCGTGTGGATGAGTTGTCGGAAATGAACAATACGCTCACAAAGGATTTTTACATTTTTGAAGATGAACTACGCCCCATCTATCCGTACAACTATTCCATCGTTAATCAACAGAACATCACATTTTATGGAAGTACGGCTAATCCACTCAGCGGACAGCGTCAGTATGTGATGGAAGTGGATACCACCGAACTATTCAATTCCGCATTTAAGAGAACATACAATGTAAGCGGTACCGGGGGCCTGATACAATTTAATGCTTCTAATATAACTTTTACCGACAGCACGGTCTATTACTGGCGAACATCTACGGTTCCTGCGCCGGGTAATAATTATATCTGGAATATATCTTCATTTGTGTACCTGGCAAGCAGTACGGCCGGGTATAATCAATCGCATTATTTCCAGCACCTGAGATCTTCTGTCACCGATCTGAAGCTGCAAAGCAACCGGAAGTGGGAGTTTGATAAATACACGGTAGGGTTTAAGATAAAGAATGGTGTATTCCCAACCGCCGCCCGTAACGCACCTGATTTTGCAGTGGAGTTAGACGGAAACAATGACATACAGAGTGTTTGTGGCGTATCGGCCATCATCTTTAATGTGTTCAGTCCGTTTGGTATGGCTGCCTGGAAGAATGTATTTCCCGGCACAGGATTATACGGCAGTGATGATGTTTGCGGAGCAGAACGCCGGTGGAATTTTCAATACAACCTGTTAAGCCAGTCCAAGCGTATAGCAGCGGTTAATTTCCTCGACATGGTGCCCAATGGATATTATATAACCGTAAGAAATACTTCCGGAATAGACCCGCTTAGTAATACCTATCCAAACACCTGGCAGGATGATACCTTGTTGATGGGCAGCGGCAACTCGTTGTATCACCGGTTGAAAAACGCCGGGTTTACAGATGTTGATTCGTTCAACCGGCCAAGGGCTTTCAACTTTATTTATAAAAAGGCCGATAACAGTTTTATTCCTTTGTATAAACTGTCCGATGGTATCTATGATAAAATAGTGCTTGATGCTTCCTGCCCCGGCAGTAAAGCGTCCGGTACCATCACCTCACCGGTTTATGGTCCGGCCAAATCGTGGAGCCAGTTTCATTGGCGGGGGTCAAGAGAAGAAATGGGGCCGGGCGATAGCCTCTCATTTAAGGTCATTGGCGTAACCAATGCCGGTGTGGAAACAGAACTATATACGGTTGACTCCACGCAAAAGGATTTCAATATCTCTGCTATTAATGCATTGCAATACCCTTACCTGAAACTGAAAATGTATAACCAGGATACGGTACAGGGAACGCCTTACCAGTTAAGATACTGGAGGGTTAATGGGGAATACGTACCCGAAGGCGCTGTGGCACCCAATATTCTTTTCAGCATGAAGGATACCTGTGAGCAGGGCGAACTGGTTGATTTTAAACTGGCGTTTAAAAATATAAGTCCCACTGCTTTCCTAGACAGTATGCGGTTCAACTTTGTGATCACCGACCGCTTCAATAATCCGAACCCCATCAATCTTTCTAAAGGTAAAGTGCTGGTATCGGGCGATACCTTAATGGTAAGCTACCGCATCAATACAAAGGATTATCCCGGCTCCAATACAATCTTTGTAGAAGTGAACCCAAATAATGCACAGCCGGAGCAATATCATTTCAATAATATCCTGTTCAAGGAACTGTATGTAAAACCGGATAATTATAACCCGTTGCTGGATGTAACATTCGACGGGGTGCATATCCTTAATGAAGATATCGTATCGGCCAAACCACACATACTTGTAAACCTTAAAGACGAAAGCAGGTTCATGGCATTAAGCGATACGGCTTTGCTGAAAGTGCAGGTTCGTTTCCCGGATGGTTCATTACATAACTATAGTTTTGGTGGAGATACCATGCGATTTACACCAGCCAACCTTTCAACAGGTAATAACACAGCGGTGATTGATTTCCTTCCTTACTTCCCGGATGAAGGATATTATGAGCTCATCGTTTCAGGTAAAGACGTAGTAGGCAATACGGCCGGAGCTGTTGAATACCATGTGAAGTTCCGGGTGATCACAAAAGCGATGATCAGCAACCTGCTCAATTACCCGAATCCTTTTACCACCTCTACTGCATTTGTTTTTTATATCACCGGAACGGAAGTGCCGCAGAATTTACGCATACAGGTGCTTACCATTACCGGTAAAGTGGTGAGGGAAATAACCAGGAATGAATTAGGACCCTTGCATGTAGGAAGAAATATTACCGAGTTCAAATGGGATGGAACCGATATGTACGGCGCCAAACTGGCAAACGGTGTTTACCTGTACCGGGTACTTACAAACCTGAATGGCAAGTCGCTGGAGAAATTCAAAGACAAGGATACAGAAACAGATAAATACTTCAACAAGGGTTATGGAAAAATGGTACTGATCAGGTAAAACGATCATACCTATTTATACAGGGCTGTCCCGAACTATCGGGACAGCCTTTTTTATTTGTTACCTTTGGCAAAAAAAAGAGCAATGGCTAAAATAGCTATCAATATAGCCACCGGAAGTCTGCAACAGGAAGAAATGATCGTGGGGATTGACCTGGGCACCACCAACAGCCTGGTGGCCATCATTCACCCGGAGAGTAAAAAACCGGTAGCGTTGAAAGAGCATAACAGCAGTTCCCTGGTGCCTTCGGTGGTTCATTTTGGAGATGTGGTAACAGTAGGAGAGGAAGCAAAAAAATACCTGGTTACTGATCCGGCTCATACTGTCTTCTCGGCCAAAAGGCTGATGGGTAAAACCTTTAATGATGTAAAGAATAATTCAGCATCCCTGGCCTACAAGATCATTGATGACGAAAACAGGCTGGTGAAAGTGCAGGTGGGGCAACAGTTCTATTCGCCGGTAGACCTTTCTTCCCTTATTCTCAGAGAACTAAAAAAACAGGCCGAGCATATTTTAAAAACACCGGTAAGCAAAGCCGTGATCACGGTGCCTGCTTATTTTAATGATACACAAAGACAAGCCACAAGAGATGCCGGTAAACTGGCCGGGCTCGATGTGCTTCGTATCATTAATGAACCCACAGCTGCCAGTCTTGCTTATGGATTTGGTTTGCACAAAGACGACAATAAAACCATTGCTGTGTACGACCTCGGCGGTGGCACCTTTGATATTTCTATTCTCCATATAGCCAACGGGATATTTGAAGTACTTTCCACACATGGCGATACCTACCTTGGTGGCGATGACCTGGATAATGCGATTACTGATCACTGGATCGTAAAAAATAAACTGGGTGGTTCGGCTGATGAATCAAAACACCGGCAGCAGTTGCGCTTGAAGGCAGAGGAAGCAAAGAAAGCGCTTTCTGCCAATGAAAGATTTGAATCAACCTGTGAAGGCAACTCAGTTTCTATAACAAGGGAAGAATTTGAAACGCTGATCAGGCCAATACTTGAGCGTACCATTAACTCCTGTGCCAGTGCTTTGAAGGATGCCGGGTTGTTGAAAACAGCGATCGATGAAGTGGTAATGGTTGGCGGAAGTACCCGGGTGCCCCTGGTGAAAAAAATGGTCTCCGATTTCTTTGGTAAGCCTGTGAATGATACGGTTAACCCGGATGAAGTGGTAGCACTGGGAGCCGCCATACAGGCCGATATACTGGCAGGTAACACAAAAGATATTTTACTGCTGGATGTTACTCCGTTATCGCTGGGATTAGAGACTATGGGCGGACTAATGGATGTGTTACTTCCCAGGAACTCAAAAATACCAACCAAAGCATCCCGGCAGTACACTACTTATAAAGACGGACAAAGCGGAATGAAGATATCTGTGTTCCAGGGAGAAAGGGATATGGTGAAAGATAACCGCCGCCTGGCCGAGTTCAATTTAACAGGTATACCTGCTATGCCTGCCGGCTTACCAAAAGTAGAAGTAAGTTTTTTGATCAATGCCGATGGCATATTGCTGGTAAAGGCAAAGGAATTACGCAGTGCTGTTGAACAGTCCATTGAAGTGAAGCCCCAGTACGGATTAACCGATGAAGACGTGGAACGAATGTTGCTGGAGTCGATGACCCATGCAAAAGAGGATATGGATAACCGGGCATTAACGGAAGCGAAAACGGAAGCAGAACAACTTTTGCAAACCACCGAAAAATTCATTCATAAGAATTTTAAGGAGCTGACCGAAAAAGAGATCAGCAGCACATCGCTGGCCATGCAGGCGCTGCAGTTATCGCTGGATATGAATGATAAGAACCTGATACAGGCCAAAACGGAAGAGCTGAACGAGATATCACGGCCCTATGCCGAACGCATCATGGACAATGCAGTAGGGCAGGCAATGGCCGGAAAAAAAGTTTAATTTTTACAATGCATCATTGATGGAAACAGGAAAACAACCGGTTGAAAAGAACATCATCATTGTTGCTGTTATTTATTTCCTGGCCAGTGGGGTCCTTCTGTATAAATTTGGAATTCAATTGGGCGGCGAAGCGGAGAAGTACATTGATAATGCACATCGCATATTGAACGGAGATGAATTACGCAACGGCTTCTTTGGATTCTTTTATGTGCTGTACTCCTTGCTGGTGGCCTTTTTTGTAAAGTTCTCCATCAATCTCATTGGTGTTGCCGTTGTACAGGTTGTGCTTTCTTTTTTTGCTGCACTGCTTTTTTACAAACTGCTTTTGGCTGCCCTCGAAAATAAAACGACCGCCTTTGTTTTTTTTATTGCATACCTGCTTTGTTATCCTGTTCAGCGATGGAATTTCTATTTGTATTCCGAGAGCCTGCACAGCAGCCTGCTGGTGATCGGGCTGTATTTTTTTCACCGGTGGCTTACCCAGGCAAAACACATCCGCCTGGTACCCCTGGTAATTGTATTGTTACTCATTTTGTTTTCCCGGCCAACCGGACTTATTTTTTTGATGACTTTTTTTGCAACAGGGATGACCTGGCTGCACCATACTAAAAAAAGACCGGCTTTTTTTACTGTTGCCGGGATTGCTGTTGTTACCCTGATCGCTGTTCTTAATTCGCCGCTCACTGCTTTTGTAAATCCCGATTCATTGAAACGGATGGAGATCATTTGCCAGGTGCCGGAAACCAGTGTCAATGCACCTTACGAAGAATTCAACCGGCAGGGCTTATTAAAGGCTTTCGGGGTTATAAAGAATGATATAGGGGTGGGTAATTTCTTCAGGAACGGGTTTACAAAACTGGGGTACTTCTTTGGCATGTACCGCTCTTATTACAGCTGGCAGAATAACCTGCTGTTACTCTGCTATACTTTATTGTACCCGTTTGCCCTGATCGGGATATTCTCAAAACAAAGCGGGATGTTCTTTTATATCAAATGGTTTGCTGTAGTGTACCTGTGCATTACTGCAATGGCTATCTTCTTCACCTGCGACGACTGGGCCAACCGGTTTATAAGCCCGGTATTCCCTTTTATATTGATACTGGCTGCAGCAGGTTTTGCAAAGACAATAGCCTTATTTAAAAAGAAAGAACGTACGGTATAAGTTTTCTTTTCAGCGCTAAACTCAATCTGGTTGTTTTATAAGATCAGCGAGATGCAGCGATCAGTTTATATAACCGGCCGGCAATTTTGCGATGGCCCGATGGCCGTAGATGCGGATCGAGTATATAATAATCGCTTTCTGTAAGCAGATCGGTTACCGGTACCATGATAAGGTTGTTATTGAAATGGTTTTTGTATCCGGGGGACCGGGTGATCGCATTTACCTGGTCAATAAGATCATTGTTCAGCATCTCTTTACCATCCAGGTCAACAACAAATACTTTTACTTTGGAAAAATCAATGGCAGAACGGGCCAGTATATCTGTAAAAATGAGCGCCGCCTGCTGCGTATCTGTTTTGGACGGATCTGCTGTTGGATTTTCGGCAGAGTGGGTGATGCTGTGGAGCTTTCGCCGGGTATTTAATTTTAAGAAACTGACCAGGTGCTTACCCGGGAACCAGTATTTATTCCAATAGTGCAGACCGGTTGCAGACCGGTAAACGTTTTCGGGAGATATGTGCAGGTTGTAATTTGAACCGGTGTAAGATTTATTCTCTTCAAGATCATTTTTGCAATACTGTATGATAAGATACTTTACATTGGATGTATCCAACCGGTAATAATTCTTCAGCTCCCGGGCCGTTCCGTAGGATGATACAGCTGCATTCAATGCTTTATAACCCGACTGTTTGCCCAGGAGCTCGGTAAATGTTTCATCCTGTTGTACTCCCCATCCCATGGCATAGGAGTCGCCCAGGCAAATGATCTCTGGCTTTATTAAGGAATTTTCGTCGTCCCTTAGTCCTAAGCTGTTTGTAACGAAGCTGTCTGAAAACTCGTAATCACTGTATGTAAACCGGGCCGATCTTTTAAGTGTATAAAAAAGGTTGCTGTTGTATATGCTGTATTGCGGATCAAACTGGATGATATTTCTTCCCGACTCTGAATAATAATAACGAAAAGACGAACGGAGCCGGTTAGGTATTTTTTCAGGATGATGCAACCAGTATGTAAGCAACAGTTCGGGCAGCATAATGCAGCAGGCTATCAGGAGCAATAATTTTTTGTAGTTCTTTTCCACGGTGGTAAAGCTTCCAAGCACCAGGCCGTTAATGGCAGTGAGCAGAATTATTAACTGAACAAGTGAAAGCAGGTTGTGTGTAAAGGGGGCTGCAACAGGAAATAATTTATCAAGGAGGGCAGTAAGTAAAAAGCAAAGGAGGATAAGCGCCAGGCAATAAAAAAAGGTATACAGGTATCTCATGCCTGAATGCTGCTTTTAGTTTAGCAAAGGATTCACCGGTTGAGGTTTATCAACCTGCTTACATATTTCCCAACCATATCCCATTCAATATTCACTGTATCGCCTGTTTTTAGGTGGCTGATGTTTGTATGCTGGTATGTATACGGAACAATGGCTACGGTAAATTGATCACCGGTTACATTAAAACAGGTAAGGCTTATCCCGTTTACGGTTACCGAGCCTTTTTCAATGATCAGTGATGAAAAACTTTTGTCAAATTCAAAGCGGTATTCCCAACTGCCGTTCTGATTAACAATATCCAGGCATTTGGCAGTAGTATCAACATGGCCCTGAACAAAATGACCATCAAGCCGTCCGTTCAGTTGTATACATCGCTCCAGGTT
Organism: Ferruginibacter sp.; assembly: GCA_035328475.1. Lineage (GTDB taxonomy): Bacteria > Bacteroidota > Bacteroidia > Chitinophagales > Chitinophagaceae > Ferruginibacter. Next base: position 16,496 of record DAOLIP010000030.1, on the reverse strand, counting down.
TACAATACTTCCTTTCTGCCAGGCTCCTAAGTTGGTTTTCAGTAAGGTTTCTGCAATAGCCGTAACCTGGTGAAGACCTTCTTTCAGCGTTTCAATGGTAAGGCAAACTCCGTCGTGGCAAAGGCTTTGATCTACCTTTAATTCGCTGTACAGGGAGGAGGAGACCAGGAAGGTTCGGTTCGTTCCATTTGACAAAACCTCTTCAATAATGCCTGTTTTTTCAATAATACCGGTAAACATGGGTCAAATTTCCGGATTTTGTACTTAAGATTTGCATTTTTATGAGATAATCTGCTATCTTTGCGGCCCCTGCTGATAAAAGCAGAAAAATTCACCTAAAGGAGGTATTTATTATTTTATGCTGATTATTGATTCAAAAGATTGCGAAAACATTGACAAGGCGCTCAAAAAGTACAAGAAAAAATTTGAGAAAAGCAAGATCTTGTTGCAGTTAAGGGAAAGACAGGCTTTTATTAAGCCTTCTATCCGCCGCCGCAAGGAAGTGCTTAAAGCTGTTTACAAAGAGCAGATGTCTGCCGGTAAACTCGATTAAGAGACCTAGTCAACAATATAGTTAAACTGATACCCGGTTATATTAACTTTGGGTATCAGTTTTTTTATGCAGCAAACCTCCAGTCAACTCATCCAGGCATTTCTTAATTACCTGAAATTTCAGAAACGGTATTCGCAGCATACGATCGTCTCTTACAAAAACGACCTCACCGCATTCTTTGATTTTATCCTGATACGGTTTGGCGAAACTCCCCTGCAGGAGATCAAGCCGCCCTTTGTACGGTCGTGGTTGGCCGAATTGAAAGAAGGCGGGATAGAAAGCAAGACCATCAACCGGAAGATATCGACCTTAAAATCCTTTTTTAAATACCTGTTGCGCCAGGAGATGATCACCATTAGCCCGGTGGCGGGAATAATATCTCCCAAAGTCAATAAACGGTTGCCCCAGTTTGTAGACAATGAAGCCATTAATGCCTTGTTTCAGCACGTTGAATTTCCGGATGACTGGGATGGTAAGACCCAGCGGCTGCTGCTTATGCTTTTATATAATACGGGTATCCGGCAGGCAGAACTGATCGGCCTCAAGGAAACGCAGGTAGATAAGACCAATAACAGCATTAAAGTGTTGGGTAAGGGCAGCAAAGAGAGGATCATTCCTATCAATACTCTATTACTTAAGCAATTGAAGGAATACATGTTGGAGAAACCAAAGAATTTTGAAGAGTACGATAAAACATGCCTGCTGGTAACTGCCGGTGGCAAAAAGCTGTATCCGGGCTATGTGTATAATACGGTAAAAAAATACCTCGGCCTGGTTACCACCATTGACAAAAAGAGCCCCCATGTACTGCGCCATACATTTGCCACTCATCTGATGAACGGCGGTGCGGACCTGAATGCGGTAAAAGAACTGCTGGGCCACAGCAGCCTTGCTGCCACGCAGGTCTATACCCACAACAGCATTGAAAAACTGAAAGATATTCACAAGAAGGCCCACCCCAAAGCTTAGAAAATTTAACAGGCAGAAAGCAAAATTTTATTTTGAAAAAACGTACGGGGATAGTAACTTCATTATGCAAAATTGCGCTGCCAGCAACGCCCAAAAAATCGCCTATGCCCTGAATCTCTACTTTGATTTTTAATACTATTTTTCACCGATAAAAAAAGACGACATGAACGTGAACATTCAGACAGTGCACTTTGATGCTGACATGAAACTACTTACCTACATTGAAAAGAAAGCTTCCAAATTATCGCAGTATCACGACAGGATAACGAAAGTGGATGTGTTCCTGAAACTGGACAATGTAGTGCATACCATTAAGGATAAAGTGGCCGAAATAAAAGTTTCCATTCCCCGGCATGAATTCTTTGCCAAACACTCATCCAAATCGTTTGAAGAAAGTTTTGATGCGGCACTGGATTCGCTCATCACGCAGATCAAACGGAAAAAGGAAAAACAGGCGGCCTGATCAACCGGATATTTATTGTTCTTAATCCCGCCCTGGTGGCGGGATTTTTTTGGTTATTCACATTTTGAGAAAGAGCGCTAAAAAAAAGTATTTCAAAGTTTTGGTATTAAGCATTTTCTCTTACCTTTGCCTTCCCAAAAAAAGGGGTGCTTCTGCATGTGCCTTATTTTGTGCGAAAGAAGTTCTTTAAGCATTGCCGAAGTAGCTCAGTTGGTAGAGCAACTGATTTGTAATCAGTAGGTCGGGGGTTCGACTCCCTTCTTCGGCTCAGGAAACAGTTTAATTGTTCGTTGGTTAAATGGTTAACCCAGAGAGGCTGAGCAACAAAAAAACTAGGAAGGGCAGATGGCCGAGTGGTTAAAGGCGACAGACTGTAAATCTGTTCTCTCACGAGTACGTAGGTTCGAACCCTACTCTGCCCACAATCCAATTTGAAGATGAATCAATTTGGTGATTTGAAAATGAACAGTTCTTTTAAATGTTGAGATGGATTAATTGGTTAATTACCAAATCATCACATCTTCAAATCAATTTGCGGAAGTAGCTCATTTGGTAGAGCGATAGCCTTCCAAGCTATAGGTGGCCGGTTCGAGCCCGGTCTTCCGCTCAAAAAAGGAAGTAATTAAGTCATCGGTCATTTGTCATTAGTGACACCTAATGTCTTAATGAGTATTTGGCTAATGACCTTACTAATTAGCCGTGGTAGCTCAGGGGTAGAGCACTTCCTTGGTAGGGAAGGGGTCGTGAGTTCGATTCTCACCTATGGCTCAAACTAATTAAAATTACAGTCGATGGTTTACTGACTTTAAATGTTAACCGATTTTCAAAACAAATATTAAAATATAAACAATGGCAAAAGAATCTTTCAAAAGGGATAAACCCCATTTAAACGTTGGAACTATCGGTCACGTGGATCATGGTAAAACAACACTTACAGCCGCTATAACCGATGTTTTGTCAAAAAAAGGTTTGGCGGAGAAAAAGAATTATGATGATATCGATGGTGCTCCTGAAGAAAAAGAAAGGGGTATTACGATCAATACAGCTCACGTGGAGTATGCTACGGCTACCCGTCACTATGCGCACGTGGATTGCCCGGGTCACGCTGACTATGTAAAGAACATGATCACCGGTGCTGCCCAGATGGACGGTGCTATCCTGGTAGTTGCTGCTACTGATGGCCCGATGCCACAAACCAAAGAGCACATCCTGCTTGCCCGTCAGGTAGGTGTACCCCAGATTGTGGTATTCATGAACAAGGTTGACCTTGTTGATGATCCCGAATTACTGGAACTGGTTGAAATGGAGATCCGTGAATTACTGACCTCATATGGTTTTGATGGGGATAATACACCGATCATCCAGGGTTCTGCTACCGGCGCTTTGGCTGGAGAAGAAAAATGGGTTGCCAAGATCAATGACCTGATGGATGCAGTGGATAGCTATATCCCTCTTCCTCCACGGTTGGTTGACCAGCCTTTCCTGATGTCTGTTGAGGACGTGTTCTCAATCACAGGCCGTGGTACGGTTGCTACCGGTCGTATCGAAAGAGGCCGTATAAAAGTGGGCGAAGCTATTGAGATCGTTGGTTTGCAGGAAAAACCACTGGCCACTACATGTACCGGTGTTGAAATGTTCAAAAAATTACTCGACGAAGGTGAAGCAGGGGATAATGCCGGTCTGTTGTTGCGTGGTATTGAAAAGAACCAGATCCGTCGTGGAATGGTACTTTGCAAACCAGGTTCAATCACTCCGCACACCGAATTCAAAGGTGAGGTTTACGTGCTGAGCAAAGAAGAAGGCGGACGTCATACTCCATTCTTCAACAAATACCGTCCGCAGTTCTATTTCCGTACTACCGATGTAACTGGTGAAGTTACTCTAGCGGCAGGTACTGAAATGGTTATGCCTGGGGATAATACCAACTTACAGGTTACATTGATCCAGCCTATCGCAATGGAAAAAGGTTTGAAATTTGCGATTCGTGAAGGTGGCCGTACTGTAGGTGCCGGACAGGTAACTGAGATAATCAAATAATCAAAGTATCTTTGATAATAGTCATTGGTCATTAGTCATTGCTGTTAAAGGGAGACCTTCACAATGACTAATGACTATTGACTTAAATACGGGCATGGTGCAACGGTAGCATACGGGTCTCCAAAACCTTTGATCTGGGTTCGAATCCTAGTGCCCGTGCGGATTACACAGTTGATCCGTTTAAACGTTAACCGGTTTAAACGTGTTGGCTGATTAACCAATTAACCAATTAACCAATTAACATGAACAAGTTTACAACATACCTGAGGGATTCGTACAAGGAATTGATACATAAAGTGAGTTGGCCAAACTGGGACCAGTTGCAGCAATCAACCATGATCGTATTGGGAACAACCCTTATAATAACTGCAATGGTTTGGGTGATGGACTTTGTTTCGAACAACGGGATGAAATTGATTTACTCTCTTTTTAAATCATAAATATGGAAGCAACAACACCAATAGAAAAAACCGAAAAGGTGGAGAAGGAAAGCAAATGGTATGTGCTGCGTGTAGTGAGTGGTAAAGAGCGTAAAATAAAAGAATACCTCGATAAGGATATTGTGCGCAATGGCTGGAACAATATTGTGAAACAGGTTTTCCTTCCGGTAGAAAAAGTGTACAAGGTTGTGAATGGCAAAAAAGTGATGAGGGAACGTAATTTCTATCCCGGCTATATCATGATCGAAGTAGCTGATGGTAAATTGAATGATGACATGATCCAGTCGATGAGCAATATCAGCAATGTAATGCACTTTCTTACCGATGGAAAAGGATCAAAAGGGAATATTATCTCCCTGCGTAAGGCGGAAGTGAATAAAATGCTGGGTAAGGTTGACGAAATGAGTGATGCCGGCGGAATGACCATGAGTGAGCCATTCATTATCGGTGAAACCATCAAGATCATTGACGGGCCGTTCAACGATTTCAACGGCGTTATTGAGGAAGTGAATGATGAAAAGAAGAAACTGAAAGTGCAGGTAAAGATATTCGGAAGAGCCACCCCGGTAGAATTGAGTTATATGCAGGTGGAAAAAATAGTTTAAATTGCAAAGCCACGGAAGTGGCTTTTTTTAATGATAAAACGTATGAGTATGAAAAAAATAACAATGATGATCTCTGCGCTGCTGATCAGTGCATGCGTACTTGCCCAGCCACCCAAAGGGCCCGCTGATAAAGGAATGACATTTGGCGAAAAAACCACTGCCGATGGTGCTATTGCATCAGATGAACTTACTGCTAAACTGAAGGGCACAGCACCCGCTGATGTAAAAGTAACCGGTGAAGTGACGGAAGTTTGTAAAGCCGAAGGTTGCTGGCTGCGGATGAAAACAGCCAATGGAACAATACTTATTAAAATGAAAGACCATGCTTTCCTGGTTCCCCTGTCTATGAATGGCAAGACCATTGTAGCAGATGGAACGGTTACTTTAAAGGAGACATCGGTAGAAATGCTGCGTCATTATGCCGAGGATGCAGGTAAGAGCAAGGCAGAAATAGAAGCCATAAAAGAGCCTAAAAAAGAAATAACCATGCAGGCAAAAGGCATACTGGTTTTATAATTTCGCTTCAAATAGCATTGATCCCGGGTTTCCCGGGATTTTTTTTTGCCAAAAAGGCTCAAATTGCCAATATATTCCTTAACTTTGCCGCCCCAAATAGTTCTTTTTAACCGCCCAGCCCCGGCGAAGGCGGAAAATCAGTTTTATTGACTTGGGAGTTTTCCTGCAATTGCGGGAGAACGTTATCACCAAAAAATGTAAAAAAATGGCAAAAGAAGTAACCGGCTTTGTCAAACTCCAGTGTAAAGGAGGACAAGCCAATCCGGCACCGCCAATAGGCCCAGCCCTGGGTTCTAAAGGTATCAACATCATGGAGTTCTGTAAGCAGTTCAATGCCAGAACCCAGGACAAACAGGGTAAAGTGCTTCCTGTATTGATCACCGTTTATGCTGATAAGTCATTCGACTTCATCATTAAAACCCCACCCGCTGCAGTTCAGTTATTAGATGCTTCAAAAGTTAAAAGCGGTAGTAAAGAACCCAATCGTGTAAAAGTTGGTAAAGTTACCTGGGCACAGGTTGAAGAGATAGCCAAAGATAAAATGGCTGATCTGAATGCATTTACCCTCAACAGCGCCATGAGCATGGTAGCTGGTACAGCACGCAGCATGGGTTTAACTGTAGAAGGAAAAGCTCCCTGGGAAAATTAATTATCAACCTTAAAAATTTGTAAGAAATGATTACGAAAAAAAGAAAAGTAGCAAATGCTAAGGTTGATGCAAACAAAGCGTATTCCCTGAAGGAAGCTTCAACCCTGGTAAAAGAAGTAAACACAACAAAATTTGATAGTTCGGTTGACCTGCACATTCGCCTGGGTGTTGATCCTAAAAAGGCAGACCAGGCGATCCGTGGTACCGTTTCTCTTCCACATGGAACCGGTAAAACAAAGAAAGTACTTGTTCTTTGTACACCTGATAAAGAAGCCGAAGCAAAAGGAGCTGGTGCCGATTTTGTTGGACTGGATGAATTCATCACCAAAATTGAAGGTGGCTGGACAGATATTGATGTGATTGTGGCTACTCCATCTGTGATGCCTAAGATCGGTAAACTGGGTAAAGTATTAGGGCCTCGTAACCTGATGCCGAATCCAAAGACCGGTACGGTAACCAACGACGTTGCCGGCGCTATCAATGATCTGAAAGGCGGTAAAATTGCTTTTAAGGTAGATAAAGTGGGTATTATCCACGCTTCTATCGGAAGAGTAAGTTTTGCTTCAGAAAAGATCGCTGAAAACAGCCAGGAACTTATCAATGCCATCATTAAACTGAAACCATCTTCTTCTAAAGGTACTTACCTGAAAGGAGTAAGCATGGCCAGCACAATGAGCCCGGGCATTGCAATCGACACCAAATCTGTTCAAAACTAAATCTGAATTGCCCTGTCTTTCAAGGCAGGGATAAAAAATATTTGATATGACAAAACAGGAAAAAAATGAAGTGATTGAGTTGCTGAAAGGCAAATTCTCTCAATACAACAACTTCTACATAACCGATACAGAAAGCTTAACGGTTGACCAGGTTGGTAAATTACGCAGGCATTGTTTTAACAAGCAGGTGGAAATGAAAGTTGCTAAAAACACCCTGATCAAGAAAGCACTGGAAAGCCTGGATGCTGAAAAATACAGCGGCGTTTACGACTCACTGCATAAAGTAACGGCTTTGATGTTCAGCGAAAACCCGAAAGATCCTGCGATGATCATCAGCAGTTTCCGTAAGGAGTTGAATAATGACAAGCCCTTACTGAAGGCTGCATTTATCAACGGCGATGTATTTGTTGGCAACGACCAGCTGAAAGCACTGACGCAGATCAAGACGAAGAATGAATTGATTGGTGAAGTGATCGGGTTGCTGCAATCTCCCATACAGCGTGTTTTGGGTGCGCTGCAAAACAGGCCGGAAGCTGCAACAGAAGCAGCTGCTGTACCAGCAGAGTAAGTATTTTAAATTAACATAACTGGCCGGATGGTTATAAAGGCAAAACAATTTTTTTAAACACTCCGCCGGAGATCCTGAGTAAAAGCGAAGGACAATGAAGGCGGAAAAAATTAAACACTATGGCAGACGTAAAAGCATTAGCTGAAAACTTAGTAGGCTTAACAGTAAAAGAAGTTCAGGAATTAGCAGAATTCTTAAAGACCGAGTACGGTATTGAACCAGCTGCAGCTGCAGTTGTAGTAAGTGCAGGTGGCGGCGAAGGAGCTGCTGCTGCTGAAGAAAAAACATCTTTCAACGTAATTTTAAAGAGCGGCGGAGCCAACAAGCTTGCTGTTGTTAAGATCGTTAAAGAATTGACCGGGTTGGGTCTGAAAGAAGCGAAAGACCTGGTAGATGGTGCTCCAAAACCAGTGAAGGAAGGGGTTGATAAAGCCACTGCAGAAGACCTGAAGACCAAATTGACTGAAGCAGGTGCTGAAGTTGAAATAGCTTAATAAGCTCTTCTAAAATAAACTAGAGGCCCCGGTAACCCCGGGGCTTTTTGCTGCTTAAAACCTGCCGGGAAAGTAAAAAAGCGGGGTTATCCACAAAAACCCTTCCAAATCCTTAAAAAATCGCATTTAGGAAGCCCAAAATAGTAAAAGATTTCCTACCTTTGCCGTCCTTTAATTTGGGGTTAGTGGCGCATGTTGTACCCGGCCTCAATATTTAAAGGATCTTCTGCACACTAAAACGTTCTAATTACAATATGTCTGCAACAAAAACAAACCCTGCTAAACGTGTCAATTTCGGAAAGGTTGAACTTTTAGCAGAGACCCCCGATTTGCTGGGAATCCAGATACAATCGTTCAAAGATTTCTTCCAGTTACAAACCACCCCCGACAAACGAAACGTGGAGGGATTGTTCCGGGTGTTCAAGGAAAACTTTCCTATCACCGATACCCGTAACATCTTTGTGCTGGAATTCCTGGATTATTTTGTTGATCCTCCACGTTACACCATTGAAGAGTGTATCGAAAGAGGGTTGACCTATGCCGTTCCCCTGAAAGCAAAACTGAGGTTAAGTTGTAACGACGAAGAACACGTAGACTTCCAGACCATCGTTCAGGATGTGTTCCTGGGTAATATCCCATACATGACCCCGCGTGGCACTTTTGTTATCAATGGTGCAGAACGTGTGGTTGTTTCTCAATTACATCGTTCTCCAGGTGTATTCTTCGGCCAGTCAATTCATCCGAACGGAACCAAAATATATTCTGCCCGGGTTATTCCTTTCAAAGGTGCCTGGATGGAATTTGCAACCGACATCAATAACGTGATGTTTGCGTACATCGACCGTAAGAAAAAATTCCCGGTAACTACCCTGTTACGCTCTATCGGTTATGAAACTGATAAAGACATCCTGGAATTATTCGGAATGGCTGATGAAGTGAAAGCGGATAAAAAGAACCTGGAAAAATGCATCGGTAAGCGTTTAGCTGCTCGTGTACTGCGTACCTGGGTAGAAGACTTTGTGGATGAAGATACCGGGGAGGTTGTTTCCATCGAAAGAAACGAGATCGTATTGGAGAGAGACAGCGTGCTGGATGAATCTAACATCGCTATGATCATGGAAATGGAAGTAAAGAGCATCTTCATCCAGAAAGAAGAGGTGAGCGGTGACTATGCGATCATCTATAACACATTAAATAAAGATACTTCTAACAGTGAACTGGAAGCGGTACAGCACATCTACAAGCAACTGCGTGGTGCAGATGCCCCCGATGATGAAACTGCCCGTGGTATCATTGATAAATTGTTCTTCAGTGATAAGCGCTATGACCTCGGTGAAGTTGGACGTTATAAGATCAACCGCCGCCTTGGCCTGGATTTCCCGATCACTAAAAAAGTATTGACCAAAGACGATATCATCGCCATCATTAAAACACTTGTTCTTCTTACCAATGGCAAAAGTGAAGTGGATGATATCGATCACCTGAGCAACCGTCGTGTACGTACCGTAGGCGAACAGTTATATGCCCAGTTCGGTGTTGGCCTGGCCCGTATGGCCCGTACCATCCGTGAAAGAATGAACGTTCGTGATAACGAGGTGTTTACCCCGGTAGACCTGATCAATGCAAGAACACTTTCTTCTGTGATCAACTCCTTCTTTGGTACATCACAGTTATCTCAGTTCCTGGATCAGACAAATCCATTGAGTGAGATCACGCACAAACGTCGTATCTCGGCGCTCGGACCCGGCGGTTTAAGCCGTGAGCGTGCGGGCTTTGAGGTTCGTGACGTACACTATTCTCACTATGGCCGCCTTTGCACCATCGAAACTCCGGAAGGACCAAACATTGGTTTGATATCTACGCTTTGCGTTCATGCCAAGATCAATGAAATGGGCTTTATCGAAACCCCCTACCGTAAGGTGGAAGATGGTAAAGTGGATATGAAGAAGATCACCTTCTTAAGTGCCGAAGAAGAAGATACTGCCAAGATCGCACAGGCGAACGTAGACATAGATGCAAAAGGAAATTTTGTGGAAGACAAGATCAAGAGCCGCCAGACGGGCGACTTCCCGATCCTGGATAAAACAGAAGTGGAATTCATGGACGTGGCGCCCAACCAGATCGTTGGTTTGAGTGCTTCGTTGATCCCCTTCCTGGAACATGATGATGCCAACCGGGCGCTGATGGGATCGAACATGCAACGCCAGGCCGTACCATTGATCAAACCGGAAGTACCCATCGTTGGTACCGGTTTGGAAGCGAAGGCTGCCCGTGATGCAAGGATCCAGATCCATTCAGATGGGGATGGTGTGGTTGAATTCGTGGATGCAAATGAAATACACGTTCGTTATAAAAGAAATGAAACACAGCAACTGGTTAGCTTCGATGAAGACCTGGTTGTTTATAAACTGACCAAGTTTGTTCGTACCAACCAGGAAACATGCATCAACCTGCGTCCGGCTGTTACAAAAGGACAAAAAGTTGCCGAAGGTGATTTCCTGACCGAAGGTTATGCAACCAAAGGCGGTGAGATCGCTTTGGGGCGTAACATGAAAGTGGCCTTTATGCCATGGAAAGGTTACAACTTTGAAGATGCGATCGTGATCTCAGAAAAAGTGGTTAAAGAAGACTTGTTCACCTCTATTCATATTTCTGAATTTGAAATTGAAGTACGTGACACCAAACTGGGTGAAGAAGAACTGACCCCGGATATTCCGAACGTAAGTGAAGAAGCTACCAAGGACCTGGATCAGAACGGTATCATCCGCATCGGTGCTCATGTAAAAGAAGGCGATATTCTGATCGGTAAAATAACTCCAAAAGGTGAAAGCGATCCTACACCGGAAGAAAAACTGCTTCGTGCCATCTTCGGTGATAAAGCCGGTGATGCAAAAGATGCTTCATTAAAGGCGCCAAGCGGAACAGAAGGGGTGATCATTGACAAGAAATTGTTCCAGCGTGCAAAGAAAGATAAGAATGCTAAGGTTCGTGAAAAAGCACAACTGGATAAGATTGAGAAAACACACGAAAAGAACGAAGCCGACCTGCTTGAATTACTCATCAGCAAACTGCAAACGCTGCTGAAGGATAAAACAAGTGCCGGTGTAAGCAACAACTTTGGTGAAGTATTGATCGGCAAAGGCGCTAAGTTCAATGCAAAGAACCTGGCCAATATCGATTACCAGAACGTAAACCCGCTGGGCTGGTGTGGTGAAGCAAAAACAGATGAACTCATCAATATTCTGCTGCACAACTATAACATCAAGTTCAACGAAGAGCTGGGAAGATATAAGCGTGAGAAATTCAACATCAGCATTGGTGATGAATTGCCCGCAGGCGTTCTGAAGCTGGCTAAAGTGTATATGGCTGTTAAACGCAAACTGAAAGTGGGAGATAAGATGGCGGGCCGCCACGGTAACAAAGGTATTGTTGCCAAGATTGTTCGCCAGGAAGATATGCCTTTCCTGGAAGACGGAACACCGGTTGATATTGTGCTGAACCCATTGGGCGTACCCAGTCGTATGAACCTGGGCCAGATCTATGAAACCGTTCTCGGCTGGGCCGGTGAAAAACTGGGAGCCCGTTTTGCCACGCCGATCTTCGACGGAGCAAGTGTTGAAGAAATTGACGAGCAGATCACCAAAGCAGGTTTACCTAAGTTCGGACATGCTTATTTGTATGATGGCGAAACCGGCGAACGCTTCGATCAGAAAGCAACCGTTGGTATCATCTACATCATTAAACTTCACCACATGGTGGATGATAAAATGCATGCCCGTTCTATCGGACCATACAGTCTCATTACACAGCAACCGCTTGGTGGTAAGGCTCAGTTTGGTGGGCAGCGTTTTGGTGAGATGGAAGTATGGGCACTGGAAGCCTATGGCGCATCCAACATATTGCAGGAACTGTTGACGCTTAAATCGGATGACATCATCGGAAGGGCGAAAACATATGAAGCGATCGTTAAAGGCGACAATATTCCAAGAGCCGGCATTCCTGAATCATTCAATGTATTGGTTCATGAACTGAGGGGATTGGGACTGGATCTGAAATTTGATTAAGTCAAAAGGCAAAAGCTGAACATGCGAATTGATCGAATTTTCAATTTTTAATTTTTAATTTTTAATTACAATATGGCATTCAAAAAAGAAAACCGCCCAAGGCCAACATTTTCTCAAATAACAATTGGTTTGGCTTCGCCAGACAGCATTTTGGAAAAAAGCTATGGTGAAGTTTTAAAGCCCGAAACGATCAACTACCGTACCTACAAACCTGAACGTGATGGTTTGTTCTGCGAAAGGATCTTCGGACCCGTGAAGGATTACGAGTGTGCCTGCGGTAAATACAAACGTATCCGTTACAAAGGTATTGTGTGCGACCGTTGCGGTGTGGAAGTAACCGAAAAGAAAGTCCGTCGTGAAAGAATGGGCCACATCAAACTGGTGGTTCCCGTAGTGCATATCTGGTATTTCAAATCACTGCCAAATAAAATTGGTTACCTGTTGGGCATGAGCTCTAAGAAATTAGAGAGCATTGTTTACTACGAACGTTTCGTGGTGATCCAATCCGGTATCCGTGCCGATAAGGGCCAGAATTATGGTGACCTGTTGACGGAAGAAGAATACTTAGACATATTGGATACTCTGCCAAAAGATAACCAGCACCTGGCTGATGAAGATCCGAATAAATTCATCGCCAAGATGGGTGCAGAGGCTGTGCATGATATGTTACAGCGTATCGACCTGGATCAATTGAGTTTTGACCTGCGTAATGCGGCTGCAAACGAAACATCCCAGCAGCGTAAAGCGGATGCTTTAAAGCGTTTGAGTGTGGTGGAAAGTTTCCGGGATGCAAACACACGTATCAATAACCGTCCTGAGTGGATGGTAATGCAATACATTCCCGTAATTCCGCCTGAACTGCGTCCGTTGGTTCCTTTGGATGGTGGCCGTTTTGCATCGTCTGATCTGAATGACCTCTACCGTCGTGTTATCATCCGTAATAACCGGTTGAAAAGGTTGTTGGAAATTAAAGCGCCTGAAGTGATCCTGCGTAACGAAAAACGTATGCTGCAGGAAGCCATCGATTCCTTATTTGATAACAGCCGTAAATCAAATGCCGTTAAAGCAGAAGGCGGACGTGCCCTGAAATCATTGAGCGATGTATTGAAAGGTAAGCAAGGCCGTTTCCGTCAGAACCTGCTGGGTAAGCGTGTTGACTATTCTGGTCGTTCGGTTATCGTGGTAGGGCCTGAGTTGAAAATGCACGAATGTGGTTTACCAAAAGATATGGCGGCAGAATTGTTCAAGCCGTTCATCATCCGTAAATTAATTGAAAGAGGTATCGTTAAAACAGTAAAATCTGCCCGTAAGCTTGTTGACAAGAAAGAGGCGATCATCTGGGATATCCTGGAAAATATATTAAAAGGTCATCCTGTTATGTTGAACAGGGCCCCAACGCTTCACCGTTTGTCGATCCAGGCTTTCCAGCCAAAACTGATCGAAGGTAAAGCGATACAATTACACCCGTTGGTAACTACTGCCTTCAACGCCGACTTTGATGGTGACCAGATGGCGGTTCACGTGCCGTTGAGCAATGCCGCAATCCTGGAAGCCCAGTTGCTGATGCTTTCTTCTCACAACATTTTGAACCCGCAGAATGGTACGCCGATCACCCTGCCCTCGCAGGACATGGTTCTGGGGTTATACTATATCACCAAAGGAAAAAAATCAACACCGGAAGAAATAGTAAAAGGCGAAGGCAAAACGTTTTATTCATCAGAAGAAGTGATCATTGCATACAATGAGAAGATGATCGATCTGCATGCCAATATAAAGGTAAAAGCAGACTTCCGTAACCCGGATGGTTCGTTAACCCGGAAGTTAATTGATACCACCGTGGGTCGTGTAATATTTAACCAGTTCGTTCCCAAAACGGTTGGCTTTATCAATGCACTGCTTACCAAGAAAGCATTGCGTGAGATCATCGGTGATATCATCAAGTGGACAAGCGTTCCTTTGACAGCAAAATTCCTGGATGATATTAAAACACTGGGATACCGAATGGCGTTTCGTGGCGGATTGTCGTTCAACATCAACGACCTCATCATCCCCGAGATCAAAACACTGCTCATCGAGAATGCACAGACAGAAGTTGATGAAGTGTGGGAGAACTACAACATGGGTCTTATTACAAACAACGAACGTTACAACCAGATCATCGATATCTGGAGCCGGGTGGATACAAAAGTTACAGAAACATTGATACATGAGCTGGCAGCTAATAAACAGGGATTCAACTCTGTTTACATGATGCTGGATAGTGGTGCCCGTGGTAGCAAGCAGCAGATCAAGCAGCTTGCCGGTTTGAGGGGATTGATGGCTAAGCCACGTAAATCAGGTTCATCAGGCAGTGAGATCATTGAAAACCCGATTCTTGCCAACTTTAAAGATGGGCTGAGTGTATTGGAATACTTTATCTCTACCCATGGTGCCCGTAAAGGTCTGGCCGATACCGCTCTTAAAACAGCAGATGCCGGTTACTTAACACGTAGGCTGGTAGACGTTTCCCAGGACGTGGTTATTAATGAAGAAGATTGCGGAACCCTTCGTGGTATTGCTACTTCTGCACTGAAAGATAATGAAGACATCATTGAACCATTGAGCGACCGTATTGAAGGCCGTACCTCTCTGCACGATATCTTCCACCCGGTGAACGATGAGTTACTGATCAATGCCGGTGAAGAGATCAGCGCAGAAATGGCAAAACTGATCGAAGAAAGCGGAATTGAGACCGTTGAGATACGTTCGGTACTTACCTGCGAAAGCAAACGCGGTGTTTGTGTGAAATGCTATGGTAAGAACCTGGCATCGGGCATGCTGGCACAGCGTGGTGATGCGGTGGGTATCATTGCGGCACAGTCGATCGGTGAACCTGGTACACAGTTAACACTCCGTACTTTCCACGTGGGTGGTGTGGCAGGTTCTGCCTCGGTTGAATCATCATTGCCGGCCAAGTTTGAAGGTACATTGCAGTTCGACGGGTTACGTACCGTAGCTACCGAGAATAATGAAGGCAAAAAAGTTCAGGTAGTAATTGGACGTACCGGAGAGATCAGGAATATTGATGTTAAATCCGACCGCTTACTGAACAGCATGCACATTCCTTATGGTGCCACGCTGAATGTAAAGGACGGGCAGAAAGTTAATAAAGGCGACATCATCTGTACCTGGGATCCATTTAATAATGTGATCGTTGCCGAAACAAACGGTATCGTACATTTTGAAAGCCTCATCGAAGGCATCACGTACAGGGATGAAGCGGATGAGCAGACAGGTCACCGTGAAAAAGTGGTTATCGAAACAAAGGATAAGACCAAGTTGCCAACCATCATTGTAGAAGGAAAGGAAAAGAAAACGTATAACCTGCCGGTAGGTTCACATATCGTGGTGGAAGAAAAGGATGATGTACGGAGTGGCCAGGTACTGGTGAAAATTCCAAGGGTATTAAGCAAACTGAAAGATATCACCGGTGGTCTGCCACGTGTAACCGAATTGTTTGAAGCAAGGAACCCAAGCAATCCTGCTGTGGTTTGTGAAATTGACGGTGTGGTTGCCTTCGGCGCCATCAAGCGTGGTAACAGGGAGATCATCGTGGAAGCAAAAGACGGTGTGATCAAGAAATACCTGGTTCCATTGAGCCGCCAGATCCTGGTTCAGGATGGCGACTTTGTGAAAGCCGGTGCTGCACTGAGTGATGGACAGATCGCCCCGGTAGATATCCTTGCGATCAAAGGGCCATACGCCGTTCAGGAATATGTGGTGAACGAGATACAGGAAGTTTACCGCTTACAGGGTGTGAAGATCAACGACAAGCACGTGGAAGTGATCGTAAGGCAGATGATGCGTAAAGTACGTATTGAAGATGCCGGAGATACCAAGTTCCTGGAAGGAGATACAGAAGACCGTTTCGACTTTAACATGGAAAACGACTTCATCTTTGATAAGAAAGTGATCACCGAAGCAGGCGAAAGCACTAAGTTGAAATCAGGCCAGATCGTTACCTTACGTGAAGTACGTGAAGAGAATTCGATCCTGAGAAGGGCTGATAAAAAGCTGGCTGAATTCCGTGATGCTAAACCCGCAACCTCATCCCCGTTATTGTTGGGTATCACCAAGGCATCACTGGGTACGCATAGCTGGATATCTGCCGCTTCGTTCCAGGAAACAACCAAGGTTCTTTCTTCTGCTGCCATACAGGGTAAAACAGACGAAATGCTTGGCCTGAAAGAGAACGTGATCACCGGGCATCATATACCTGCCGGTACCGGAATGCGTGAGTTTGAAAACATGATCGTTGGCAGCAAGGAAGAATACGAACTGCTGATGACCACGAAAGAGGCCATGAGCTTTGACGAAGAGGAATAAGAAACTGTTATATGAAATTGATACAAGGAGTCCCGCTAATCAGCGGGACTCCTTTTT
>DAOLIP010000029.1:0-33686 GCA_035328475.1 Ferruginibacter sp. | reverse complement strand
GAAAAGGATTTCCAGGTTAACCAGACCAAGCCCGAATTTGAGGGGGATTATACCGTGGTGATGTTCTCGCTGGTGAAATCGTTGAAGTTATCGCCTGATGCCATCGGCAATCAACTGGGCGATCATCTGACCAAAAACTACCCTCAGCTATTCAGCAGGTATAATATTATAAAAGGCTTTCTGAACCTGACCGTTTCGGATGCTTATTGGGTAGACCTGCTGAATAAAAATCATAACGATACCTGCTATGGAAAAAAAGAAATGAATGGAAACAAGGTGATGGTGGAATATTCATCGCCCAATACCAATAAGCCTCTCCACCTGGGTCACCTGCGGAATAATTTTTTAGGATGGAGCGTAGCTGAGATCTTAAAAGCCAGCGGTTATGAAGTGATCAAAAGCTGCATCGTGAACGACCGCGGCATACATATATGCAAGAGCATGATCGCCTGGCAGCTTTTTGCGAACGGGGCTACACCGGAAAGTACGGGCGTAAAGGGGGATCATTTTGTGGGTGAATATTATGTGAAGTTCAACGATGCATACAAACTGGAGGTTGATAAGCTGGTAAGCGAAGGCGTTGATAAAGCAACGGCAGAGAAAGAAGCGCCCATTATGAAAGCCACCCAGCAAATGTTGCTCGACTGGGAAGCCGGCAAACCCGAAGTAATGGAATTATGGAAGCGAATGAACAGCTGGGTATATGCCGGCTTTGACATTACCTACAAACGCATCGGCAGCGACTTCGACATTACTTATTACGAAAGCAATACCTACCTGCTGGGGAAAGACATTGTGAAACAGGGGCTGGATAAAAAAGTATTTTACCAGAAGGAAGACAGCAGTATCTGGATAGACCTTACGGCCGACGGGCTGGATGAAAAGATCGTACAACGTAAAGATGGAACCTCTGTATACATCACACAGGATATTGGCCTGGCCTTACAGAAATACGAGCAATACAGGATCAACCAGAATATTTATGTGATCGGCAATGAACAGAACTACCACATGAAAGTGCTGCAGCTCATCTGCCGTAAGCTGGGCATTCCCAATGCCGATAATATCCATCACCTCAGTTACGGTATGGTGGAACTCACCACGGGCAAAATGAAAAGCCGCGAAGGTACCGTGGTGGATGCCGATGACCTGGTGGATGAAATGGTGGCTACCTCCAAACAACATACCGAAGAGTTGGGAAAGGTGAAAGACTTTACCGAAGCTGAACTGGAAGAATTATACGATACCATCGGGCTGGGCGCCATGAAATTTTACCTGCTGCGGGTAGATCCGAAAAAGACCATGGTGTTCAATCCCGAAGAAAGCATCGACTTCCACGGTTTCACCGGCCCTTTTGTGCAATACACATACGCAAGAATAAAAAGCATTCTGCGAAAAATGGCCAATACCCCAATGACCAATGACCCAATGACCAATGACTTACTTAAGTTAGAGAAGGACCTCATCATTGCCGCCGAACAATACCCTGCCATGATCGGACAGGCATGTAACGAACACAACCCATCGGTGATCGCCAATTATGTTTTTCACCTGGCAAAGACCTTCAACTCCTTATATACCGAACACTCCATTGCCAATGCAGAAACAGAAGAGAAGAAACAGCTTCGCCTGCAACTGGCATCCATTACCGCCAACATCATTAAAAGCGGAATGAGTTTACTGGGCATTAAAGTTCCGGAGCGGATGTAACTGGTCTGGCGTCCCCGTCTGACCATGGATAAAATCAAACTACGGAAGAAGACAGTACGCACAGCCATGTTTGTTATTGGCCTATGTGACCCAGGTACCGGAAGGTTATCAAATCACTAATGTGTATTTGCGACACGTAAAATCAAGTCTTTAGCTTATTTTTGAAGCATGAATAAGAAAGTAAGTAAGATAGGGATACTCACTTCCGGCGGCGACAGTCCGGGCATGAACGCCTGCATACGGGCCGTTGTGCGTACCGGTATTCACCACGGCATGGAAGTGTATGGCATCATGAGGGGTTACAGCGGTATGGTGGAAGACGATATCGTTCACATGGAAAGCCGCAGTGTAGCTAATATCATCCAGCGGGGAGGCACCATTTTAAAAACCTCCCGTTGTAAGGAATTCTTTGAGTATGAGGGCAGAAAGAAGGCTTATGCGAATTTAAAGAAAAGAGGGATCAATGGCCTGGTGATCATTGGTGGTGATGGAAGTTTCCGGGGTGCACAGATATTCAGTCATGAGTTCGACATCCCCTGCATCGGTTTACCCGGCACCATTGATAAGGATATTGCCGGCACCGATTTTACCATTGGTTTTGATACTGCCGTAAACACCGCCGTGGAGGCAATAGATAAAATACGGGATACCGCCGATGCACACGACCGGCTTTTTGTGATTGAAGTAATGGGCCGTGATGCCGGTTACATTGCCCTGCACAGCGGTATTGCCACCGGCGCCGAAAACATACTGATACCCGAACGCAAAACAGAGATCGATACCATCATTAAACAGCTGGCCGAAAAAGAAAGGCGGCATAAACTGGTTAACCTTATTGTAGTGGCCGAGGGCGATGATTTTGGCGGCGGCAATGAAGTAGCCCGGGTGATCAAGGAAAGACTGCCCCTGCTGGAAGTGAGGGTTTGTATCCTGGGACATATACAAAGAGGCGGATCGCCCAGTTGTATGGACAGGCTGATCGCCAGCCGCATGGGTTATCATGCCGTGGAATCATTGGTGGATGGAAGGCACAATGTATTCATTGGTATTGTAAACAACAAAATGAGTTATATCCCACTGGATGAGGCCGTGAAAAAGAAGCAACGAATCAGTGATGAATGGCTGAAGATCGTGAAGATACTGGCAACGTAATGAAAAGCTGATACTGGATACAAGATTCAGGATACAAGATACAGGATATCGAAGTGAACCTATCTGTCATCCTGCATCCTGTATCTTGTATCCTGAATCTTATATCCTGAATCCTGAATCAAAATAAAATAAGCATCCCGTTAAATGAGCAAACACCTAAGCAAGTACCTGCACCAGCAGATGGATAAGGAAGCAGGCATTACCCACTCCCAGAAAAGAACCAAGATAGTAGCCACGGTTGGCCCGGCCTGCGAATCGCCCGAAATGTTGCTGGAACTGGCCCGTGCAGGCGCCAATGTTTTCCGGCTTAATTTCTCTCACGGCTCACACGATAATAAAAAAGAGATCATCGACCGTATCCGCCACATCAATAAATTTCAACCGTACAATATTGCCATACTGGCCGACCTGCAGGGACCCAAACTCCGGGTGGGCGAACTGGAGAACGGGCAGATCGAACTGGTGGATGGTGCCGACCTGATCATGACCACGGAAAAAATGACCGGTAACCCGGAAAAAGTTTATGTCTCTTACCCCCACCTCACCCACGATGTGAAAGTGGATGAACGTATCTTCTTAGACGATGGTAAGATGGAAGTGAAAGTGAAAAAGATACTCAACGAAAAGGAAATACTGGTAAACATCACCCTCGGCGGAACATTGCTTCAGAAAAAAGGCGTTAACCTGCCCGACTCTGAACTGACCATGCCTTCGATGACCGAAAAGGATTTTACTGATCTTGATTTCATCATTGATAACAATCTCGACTGGGTAGCGCTTTCTTTTGTGCGCAAACCAAAAGATATCATCGAACTGAAGAAGATCATTAAAAAGCGTAACAGCAAAATAAAAGTGATCGCCAAGATAGAAATGCCCGAAGCATTGAAGAACATACGGGACATCATTGTGGAAAGCGACGGCATTATGGTGGCCCGCGGCGACCTGGGGGTTGAACTGCCGGTAGAACAGGTGCCCATCATTCAGAAAGAAGTGATCCGCAAATGCATGCACCGGGCCAAGCCGGTGATCGTGGCCACGCAGATGATGGAAAGCATGATGGACCGCACCAAGCCAAACCGCAGCGAAGTTACCGACGTAGCCAATGCTGTGCTGGAAGGCGCTGATGCCGTGATGCTGAGCGGCGAAACCGCCATGGGCGAATACCCCAAACTGGTGGTGGAAACCATGAGTAAGATAATCATGGAAGTGGAGAACAATGTATATGATTACAACCGCGATGATATCTTATCGCCGCAACCCCACTCCCCTTCTTTTTTAAGCGATGCCATCTGTTACAGCGCCTGCAAACTGGCACACGATACCAATGCCCGTGCATTGATAGGAATGACGCAGAGCGGTTACACCGCTTTTATGCTGAGCAGTTACCGGCCCAAAGCGCCGCTGTATATTTTCAGCAAAGAAAAATCACTGATAGGCCAGCTCAGTTTAAGCTGGGGCGTGCGTGCTTTTTTTTACGACGAAGAAGAAAGCCTGGATGATATTTTGTTTGACCAGATAAATATTCTAAAGGAACGTGGTTTTTTAGAACCCGGCGACGTGGTAGTGAATACCGGAAGCACGCCGGTGGAACTGCATTTACCTACCAATGTGGTGAAGGTATCAAAGGTGGAATAAGAAAGTTTGAAGTTTGAGGTTAGAGCCCGCTAACTTAAGGCACCCAACCTCAAACCTCAAACAGACAATTTTATTCCCAACTGCAAATAATAATTCCTGCAAGGATATTCCCTACGATGGCATATCCTGCATTGATCAGGAACAGGCTCAGCGGTTTTTTCTCGTACAGGTAATTCACTCCTACAGAAGCAGCGCTGAAACAGGCCCCGCATAGGGCGCCCAGTTTCACCCCGCTCATCCAGCCTCCGGCTTCGCCGCCGCGGATGCCCAGGCGCTCGGCAAGAATGGCCAGGGCCAGGCTTTGCACAAACATTAATACAAAGGACCCGCCGAACATCATACCCATCCCTTTTTTGGCATCGGGGCTATTGATATCAATTTTCAGGTCGGCGATCCAGCGCTTTGCAAACAAGGCCTTGGAATACCACAAAGCACCCAACATAAAATAAGCAAGGGCAGCCACTGCAACTGCAACCCAGTTTAGATAATCAAAGTTTTGCAACATGATCGAATAGTTTTGGTTAACGATGGAGTAATATACAACGTGTTTCTTTCTCCTGCAACAGTATGGCAATTCACCCGGAGTTTTTAAATACCGGGATATTCCTTTTGCCTTTAATTCTTTGTACCTTTCAGCAAATGGCACCCCATCACATATTAGTCACCCGGCTTTCCGGCAATGACAATATTCCTTACCAACTTTTACTGCTTGCCGATCCTTCCAGGGAACTGATCGATGAATATCTTAAAAACTCACTGGTATTTATTGCATCACTCAACAGTGAGCCGATCGGGATATATGTTCTGTATCCCTTACCAGGAGAAAGAGCAGAGATAAAGAATATAGCTGTAGCCAAAGAACACCAGGGCAAGGGAATTGGAAAATTACTCCTGGCGCATGCATCACAAACAGCTAAGCAAAATGGCTTTCGTTTTATCTGCATCGGCACGGCCGATTCAAGTATTGCACAGATAGCGCTTTATCAAAAGCAGGGATTCAGTCCTGCCGGGATAAAAAAAGAGTTCTTCCTCAACAATTATCCTGAGCCGGTATCTGAGAATGGCAGGCAGGCAATAGATATGCTGATGTTTGAAAAAAAACTGTGAAGTGATTGCAGGTTATCAGTTCATGCAAAACCTCAAAGGCCTGTGTTACAGGTTTCCTTTTTCTTACTATTAACTGTTTCTCCCTTCCATGAACCGCATCAAATTCTTCCTGGCCCCGTTCTGTATCTTCTTCTGAAAAAAACGGTTCCATCCCAACAACCATCCCATGAAGCCCAAGGCCTGGCTGCTCCATTTATGTAAGCTGAATGCATCGCTGTGCTCTACTATCTTTCCATCGGCAAAACGCATATTGGCCTTTATCTTGTTCACCACTTTTCTTCCTGTTTTGGAAAACGTATAGGTAGCTACCCAGTCGCAGGTACTGTACTCCTCATCCAGGTGCTGGATATTACCAAAGGTGAGTGAAAAGTCTTTCGCATTCTTACAAAGCATCTCCCACATGCATTTCGCTTCATCGCCCCGCAGCAGGCCAAAGGCCGGGTCAAAAAAAACAATATCATCGCTGTAACAGGCCGTCATACCGGCTGCATCAAGCTTTTGAAAGGAAGAATAAAAATTATTGATGAGTTGGTCACGGTTTGTCATGATTACACAGTTAGTTTCATTAAATTTAGCACTCTAATATGTATAAAATGAAAAAATATTTTATCCTCGTCTGCATCTTGGCAGTTGCCAATATGCTTACTGC
Organism: Ferruginibacter sp.; assembly: GCA_035328475.1. Taxonomy (GTDB): domain Bacteria; phylum Bacteroidota; class Bacteroidia; order Chitinophagales; family Chitinophagaceae; genus Ferruginibacter. The sequence goes on along the minus strand of DAOLIP010000029.1, from coordinate 27,433 downwards.
ACAAAATGCCGATTCGTTGTGGGTAAGGGAAAATTATTACAAGATAGAACGGTTGGTGCCCATGCGTGACGGCACGAAACTGTTCACAGCTTTTTATATTCCCAAAGATTCATCGGAGAAACACCCGATCCTCTTCAACCGTACCCCTTATTCGTGCAATCCATACGGTGAGGATAAATTCAGTCCACGCATTTACATGACCTACTGGCTGAATTACCTGAAAGAAGGTTATATCATCGCCATACAGGATGTGCGGGGCAAATGGATGAGCGAGGGAGAGTTTGAAGACATCCGGCCCTTCAACCCCAATAAAAAAGAAAAAGAGTTTGACGAAGCAAGCGATACCTACGATGCCATTGAATGGATGATCAATAATATTCCCGGCAACAATAAACGGGTAGGTGTATTTGGAATTTCGTACCCCGGTTTTTATGCTACCATGGCTGCATTAAGCGGCCACCCCGCATTAAAAGCCGCCAGTCCGCAGGCGCCGGTAACCGAATGGTTCCTGGGCGATGACTTTCATCACAACGGTGCATTCGCCCTCATGGATGGCTTCAGTTTCTATTCCGGTTTTGGAAAACCCCGGCCCAAACCTACAACCGTTGGCAGTCCGGGTTACAGGATCCCCTCCCAGGATAATTATGATTTTTATTTAAAGACCGGCGCCTTAAAGAATTTTTCCAAACTGATGGGCGACAGCATCGCTTTCTGGAAAGACCTCTATGCTCATCCCAATTACGATGACTGGTGGCAAGCAAGGAACCCGATGAATTTTGTGATCAATGTAAAACCGGCCGTACTGGTGGTGGGCGGTTTGTTTGATGCCGAAGACTGTTACGGCGCCTGGAACTTATATAAGGCCATTGAATCAAAAAGCAGGAATACCGATAACCGCCTGGTGATGGGCCCCTGGCTGCACGGCGGATGGGGCGGCCGCGGCGACGGCAGTTTTTTGGGTAATGTACGCTTTGGTTCCAAAACCGCTGAGTATTATCAACGCAATATCGAGATCCCCTTCTTCAATTTTTATTTAAAACTGAAGGGCACGGTACGTGATATTGCCGAAGCAAATATTTTCTTTACCGGCGAAAATGAATGGAGAAGACTGGAACAATGGCCATCAAGGAATGTGGAGTATAAAGATCTTTTTTTACCGGCTGATGGAAATCTATCTCCCGGAACAAAACCGGCAACCAATAATTCCTTCAGGGAATATATCAGTGATCCGGCTCATCCGGTTCCATATACCGAAGATGTTCACCTGGGCCGCACGGCAGAATATATGTGCGATGACCAGCGCTTCGCCAGCCGCCGCACCGATGTGCTTACATACAGTACCGAAGTATTGACCGAAGACATTACACTGGCCGGGCCATTGGTTGCAAGCCTGGTAACAAGCATCTCCACCACCGATGCCGATTTTGTGGTAAAACTGATCGACGTTTTCCCCGACACATTCCGCTACGAGGGGCCTGCTCCTGTTGCAGGAAGAAATTACCCGATGGGCGGTTACCAGATGCTGGTACGGGGAGAGATCATGCGGGGCAAATTCCGCAACAGTTTTGAAAAACCGGAAGCATTTGTTCCGGGTAAGACAACAGAAGTAAAATACACATTGCCCGATGTAGCGCATACATTCAAAAAAGGCCATAAGCTGATGATACAGATCCAAAGCAGCTGGTTCCCGGTGATGGACAGGAACCCGCAAAAATTTGTGGACATTTACAAAGCCGATGACAGCGACTTTCAAAAAGCCAGCATCCGCATTTACAACAACAGTAAGATCATATTACCTGTATTAAAATAATTTTATGGGCTAAAGCCCTGTTTGTACGTGTAATTGAGTAGCCCCGGCTTTAAAGCCGGGGCTACTGAAAAATCAGAATTCCGGGCTTTAGCCCATAAATTAAAAAGTATGAAGAAGATTTTGTTCATTGTTTTATTGCTTAACTGTTTGATCGTTCCCGGCCAGAACAGTTTGAACCTGGTTCCGGTGCCTGTTGAAGTAAAGACGGGCAAGGGTTCTATCAGCATTGATAAGAACACGGCCATTGTACTGGAAGGATCGGGCCTTGAAAAAAGTGCGGCTTTTATGAATGATCACCTGCTGCAGCTTGTTGGATACAAATTAAAAGTTGTAAAAGAACATACAGGCAATAATGCCATCCGGCTCAACTACGAACGATTGGACAAGGATATACCCGGCGCTTATAATTTAACCATCAACAACAAAGGCGTTTACATTGCCGGCGATAATGAGAACGGCGTTTTTTACGGGATACAAACACTGTTGCAGTTAGCAGAAACCTCCAACCTCAAACCTCAAACTTCAAACAACAAGCTGAACGTTCCATATCTGAATATCTCTGACTACCCCCGCTTCCAATACCGCGGCATGCACCTCGATGTGAGCCGTCACTTCTTTCCTGTTTCCTTCATCAAAAAATATATTGACTATTTAGCCGCTTATAAATACAATACCTTTCACTGGCACCTCACCGACGACCAGGGCTGGCGGATAGAGATAAAAAAATATCCTGGCTTAACAAAGACAGGCGCCTGGCGAAACGGAACCATCATTGGCCGTTATCCCGGCAAGGGAAGTGATAACAAACCCTACGGAGGTTTTTACACGCAGGAAGAGATCAAAGAAGTAGTTCTATATGCAAAGGAGAGATACATTGAAGTGATACCCGAAATAGAAATGCCTGGTCACAGCAGCGCCGCCATTGCAGCGTATCCCTGGCTGAGCTGTTTTCCATCGAAGCCAACAGAGATACCTGTAAAGATGATCTCGCTGAAAAGTGTTGATGAGCAAAAGAACGGAAGAATAAAACTGGTACAGGAAACATGGGGCGTATTTGATGATGTGTTTTGCGCCGGCAAGGACTCAACCTTTGACTTTTTAAAAAATGTGATCGACGAAGTGCTTCCCCTCTTCCCTTCAAAATATTTTCATATCGGTGGAGATGAAAGTCCGAAGACACACTGGAAAAAATGCCCGGCCTGTCAATTAAGAATTAAGAATGAAAAATTAAAGGACGAGCATGAACTGCAGAGTTATTTTGTACAGCGCATAGAAAAATACCTGAACAGCAAGGGTAAGACATTAATTGGCTGGGATGAGATACTGGAGGGTGGACTGGCCCCCAATGCCGTTGTGATGAGCTGGCGTGGCGAAAAGGGCGGCATTGAAGCGGCCAAACAAAAACATAAAGTGATCATGACGCCGGGCAATCCCGTTTATTTCGATCATACACAAAGCAAGAATGAAGACAGCGTTACCATCGGAGGTTACAATCCCATTGAGAATGTATATGCCTACGAACCCATTCCAAAAGAACTGAATGCCGAACAGGGAAAATACATTTTAGGTGCACAGGCAAATATGTGGGCCGAATACTTTGAATACCCAAGCAAAGTGGAATACATGATGTTTCCCCGTATGACAGCCCTTAGTGAAGTGTTATGGAGCCCGAAAGCAAAAAGGGATTGGAAGGATTTTGAGAGAAAGCTACCCTCTATTTATGAAAGATTAGATAGACAGAAAATTAATTATAGTACAGCATACTATGATTTGAAAGCGACAGTATTACCAGGAGAAAATAATGAAGGCATCTTATGGAAGTTAGAGAGTAAAAATAAGAATGATAAACTTTGCATATCTTCTACAACTGGCACTAAAGATATCTTTACGGCAGATAATCCATACCAGCTAAAAGTAAAAAATAATGCAGAATACATTGCTGCTATTTGTAAAGATGGCCCTGTAACATCTTTTGTGAAACAAAAGTTCTACTTCAACAAAGCAACCGGAAAGAAAATAACCTTAGTAACCGAGCCCGATAAAAAATACCCCGGCGATGGTGCATTTACGTTGGTGAATGGCGTACAGAATGAAATGGGCCTGAACCGTTCTACGGAGTTCCTGGGATTTTTGGGAACGGATATGGACGCCCTGATCGATCTTGGGAAAACAACAGATGTCAGTAAAGTTATTATTCATGTCTTGGAGCAAAACGGCAGCTGGATATATTTACCTTCTCAGGTGAAGGTGATCTTTATACCTGATATCGATTTTACAGAAAATGATCTGAAGAATTTTCCTTCAACCACAAAGCGTGTTGACACAGTAGAAGATAAAGCTGCAAAAACCATCAGCGTTGAAAATATTCAAAGATGCAGGTATCTAAAAGTAACAGTCAAAAACTACGGCATCATTCCTTTCGGTAAACCCGGCGCCGGTAATGCGGCCTGGTTGTTCGTGGATGAGATTGAGGTGGAGTAGCTGTTTGAAGTTTGAGGTTTGAAGTTTGAGGTTAGGAGTTCTCGTTACAGGCACCCGGCTTCTTATTGCCACGCACTTCAAACCTCAAACTTCAAACCCCAAACCTTAAACCTGATTTTCGTAACTTTATACCAACCTGCTGCACATATATGAACAAGATCGACCTCACCGATTCGTTAGAAAAAATTCCGGTAAAGATTTTTCCCAACTCCAATGATGGTTCTGCTTTTGTGGCAAAGCAAATTGCAGCGCTGATCAAACAAAAGGAAAAAGAAGGGAAGAAAGCGGTCATCGGGCTGGCAACGGGTTCCTCTCCCAAAACATTATATGCCGAACTGGTACGGATGCACCAGAACGAAGGATTGAGTTTTAAAAATGTGATCGCCTTTAACCTTGATCAGTACTACCCCATGGATAAGGATGCGCTGCAGAGTTATCATTATTTCATGCGCAAGAATTTATTTGAGCAAACCGATATCGATCCCAATAATTATCACCTGCCCGATGGCATGATACCAAAGGACAAAGTGAAAGAGCATTGTGTTAATTACGAAAAACAGATTGAAGATGCCGGCGGACTGGACCTGCAGATACTCGGCATTGGCGTGAATGGCCATATCGGTTTCAATGAACCGGGCAGCGGTATCTATACCAAAACAAGACTGATCACTTTAGACAACAGTACCCGCCTTGCCAATGCCTACGAATTCGGCAACATGAGCCAGGTGCCCAGGATGGCCATCACCATGGGCATCAGCACCATTTTAAAATCGAAGAAGATCATCCTCATGGCCTGGGGGCAAACAAAGGCCCCGGTGGTAAAGAAAGCGGTGGAAGAAGACGATACCGAAGACGTACCGGCATCCCTTTTACAGAATCATGATGACTGCACGTTTGTGATAGATGAGACCTGTGCATCGGAACTTACCCGTTTCAAAAGCCCATGGTTAACCGGTGAATGCGAATGGACCGATGACATGATGAAACGGGCCGTGGTAAATCTTGCCTTGAAACTAAACAAGCCTGTATTAAGTTTAACCAATAACGATTATAACGATAATGGTCTCAGCGACCTGTTGGTTGAAAAAGGCGATGCATATGAAATAAACCTGCAGGTATTTTATTTACTGCGTGACAGCATCACCGGCTGGCCGGGTGGTAAACCAACTGATAAGCGAACCTCTCATCCCGAACGGCACGAGCCTTTTCCAAAGAAAGCGGTCATCTTCTCGCCTCACCCTGATGACGATATCATTAGCATGGGCGGCACTTTTATGCGGCTGCACGACCAGGGGCATGAAGTACACGTAGCTTATCAAACCAGCGGCAATATTGCGGTAACGGATGAATTTGTAACCAGGTTCATCGACTTTGCAGTAGGTTTTGAGAACATGTTCGACATTGATGAAACAAAAAGCAAAAAGATACTGGAAGACGCCACGGCTTTTTTACAAACAAAAAGATCAACCGAAAAAGATACCGAAGAGATAAGGGCCATCAAAGGATTGATAAGAAGATGTGAAGCCAAAGCAACCTGTAAGTATGTTGGGTTAACAGAAGACCGTGCCCATTTTATGAATCTTCCTTTTTATGAAACAGGTACCATTGAAAAAAATCCGATGGGCGAAGCAGATATACAGCTAACCATTGACCTGCTGAATAAACTGCAGCCACAACAGATCTATTGCGCCGGTGATTTTGCCGATCCGCACGGCACACACAAAGTTTGTTTTGATGTAGTAATAGAAGCACTGAGAAGGATAAAAGCAGGTAAAGCAAAATGGATCACTGATTGCTGGCTATGGTTATACAAAGGAGCCTGGCAGGAATGGGATATTACCGAAATTGAAATGGCCATACCCATGAGCCCCGACCAGGTGATAAAAAAACGCCACGGCATATTCATACACCAGTCGCAAAAAGACAGCGTACCCTTCCAGGGAAGCGATGACCGGGAGTTCTGGCAACGGGCCGAAGAACGCAATGCCAATACCGCCAAACTATACGCCCAGCTTGGTCTTACCCAATATGCTGCTATGGAAGCTTTTGTGAGGTGGAAATTTTAATAATCTCGTGTAACAAGTTAAGTTTCCATTTATTCAAATAACCTTTACCCTATAATACGCCAAAGTTCGGTATACCCACTTCGTAGTATTGCCAAGTTCAGTTGGAAGTGATACCTTTAATAAGTCTTCTAAATTTTCCCTTTTACAAATCACCTTTATCACCATGAAAAGAAATACATTACTCTTTTTGTTATTAATAATTATTGCTTCATCTTCTGTTCAAGCTCAATCTAAAAATGTGAGAATGAATCCCCAGTGGTGTATCGCAGGAATGCAGGAGATTCCAAATGATATTAGTGGTAAGAAATCCACTGCTAGAAATCAGATACCTAGTTCAACAATATTAGATCCTAATGGATCAGGAGTGATTGTTGTTCCCGTTATCTTTCATATTTTATATGACCCGACTGTTTCAGCTCAAAATTTACCGGCAAATGTAATACAGGCCCAGATGAACCGGCTTAATACTGATTTTCGGAGAAATAATACCGATATCGGTAATGTCCCTCTAGTATGGCAATCCTTGGCAGCCGATATGAAGTTTGAATTTAAACTTGCATGTATTAAGCCTGATGGGACGCCGATGCTGACTCCCGGAATTGTTTACAAAGCATTGCAACCCGGTTTTCAATTCTGTGATATACAAATTCCGGGAATTCCCGAAGAAGTATGTTTTGAACCTAAACTATCTGTTACCAATGGCGATGATGCTTGGCCAACTGATACATATCTTAACATCTGGGTATTTGACATGTCAAATACACCTCAAGTCGGCGATGCAACATTTCCTGAAGACCGCCTATTACCGGATGCTACCATAATGGTTCCTGGTAATCCGAATCCCGTAACGGTTCAATATAATAATCTCGATGGGATTCTATTGGACTATCGAGTAGTGGGAGATCCCTCACTCGATCAGTATTTTAACAGGGGAAGAGTGCTTACTCATGAAGTAGGTCACTGGCTGGGCTTACGACATACCTTTCATGTTGAATTCGGGCAATCAATCTGTACTCCTCCTGGTGATTTTGTAGGTGACACTCCTCCTCAAGCCTATGGTACAATAGGCTGCCCTACTTCTACTGTTACGGATGCATGCACCCTCAGTGATCCCGGTATTATGTTCATGAATTATATGGATGTGTCAAGTGATGAGTGCAGAATTTTCTTTACTACAGGGCAGAAAAACAGAGCAGAAAGTTTTTTTACCCAAAATGGGCCAGTGGGAACTAGATTTCCTTTTATCAATAACTATTTTGGAATAAAACATTTTCCCTTAGTACCTCCCGGCACTTATACTGTTGTAAACAATACAATAACCATCTCGGTCAATAACCCTGCGTGCTTGCCGGTTACTTATATTTATACTGGTCCTGTGACTTTGGTAAGCAGTACCGAAAAGGAAATCGTATTTTCTGTTGCTTGCAACACAAGCGGGAGATTACATTTAACTGCAAAAGCAGGATTAGTTGGCATGTTAAATAGCTATCTAGATGAGTATGAATTTGATTTTGTGAATCCAATTTCCTGTCAACCAGTTTGGCCTAAAGTTTACACAGCGAAATCTCCCTATTATTTGAATAATAATAGTGGAAATATCTTTCTTGGATTACATGAAGCTGATCTAACTGCACCTATGTTAAACCATAGCGGATTCTTACCTCCGAATCCAACAACCAATGCAGAATATACATTTCACTATAATTCAACCGGATTGACAAATTGGGCAAAAACTAATTTAAAATCAACTTTCATACTAAACGCAGGAGATTTACAATTACACAGTTTCCCGGCAATTTATCCAACATCTTACATTAATTGTACAAACGGGACGACTGCTCTTCCACCCATATTGGTTCCTGGGAATAATGAAACAATATTAGCCGAAACTAATACAGGAGAAATTATCACAACAACAACCTTTGGAGAGATTATAGCACATTCACCAAATTTCCCTTTGCCTGTTACCTATAATTTAGGCGGAGGAACTATAGGCAAAACTATTTTTGATAAAAGCACAAATAGGATATTCTTTCTTAGGTATAATTTCCCAAATTATTACTTCGAAATTTACACTTATATACCACTAACACACATGTTCCAACAATCTCATTTTAGTGTTTTAACCGGAACAGGTGCAGAACTTTATCAAGTAGATAATTCTGGAAATGCATATATGCTTAGAAGCAGCATTTTAGAAAAATACAATTATTCATTACCTATCCCCACTTTCACTGCCGTGACTATTAATGGATTCAATAACCAAAATCTAATAGGAGCAGTATCACACAATAGATACACAGAAAATACATGTATTGCAATTCAACAATCAGAAAGCAACTTGTATTCACTTAACTTAGCCGCACAATCATATAAAAAGATAAGTATCACAAATCTTACAAATAGCGCTATGTATACCTATTCCAATGATGGCAATATTGTTTACATAGCGGCGCACATCGAAGGGACTGGAATATCACTCGGAAGTTACGCTATTCCAACCCTTATACCATTTACTACATCAACTTTTCTCATGAAATTAGACCTCAATGTTGATTTTACCTCAAGGCCATCAAGTTCAGAAATTGTTGAAACGAAATCTTATTTCCATGTACGCCTTTCCCCTAATCCAACAAAGAGTTCAATAAAGCTGATAATTACAGAAAATAAAAAACAAAGCAACTCTACCTTTACTATTTTTATCGTAAATCAAGCAGGGAATACCCTGATAAAGAAAGAAAATTATGTTTCAGGTCATAGCTTAGATATTTCTATTCTACAAACAGGAAGTTATTTTATAGAAATAGTAAACAATAGAGGGGAAAAAATCAGTAAGAGTATCATAAAGTTATAAGCAGACATTATTAAAACATTATAAATGCTAGCTTTTTAAACCCACTCTCTAAACAGAGTGGTTTTAATTGTATATACCTGTACGCCGTTTAAAGGATTTTGGTTATCTTGAATCCCATTATTTATCTATACCAACCGGCAATGAGGAAATTTTTACTACTGCTCTTTATACTGGTTTCTATTAACACAGTAAAACTGCATGCTCAATCCTGTTTTAGTGTAGCGGCAGGTAACGACACAACCATCTCCTGTTTACAGACCTGTCTTGACCTGAAAGCCAGAATACCTGATGTACGAACTACCGAAGACTACCAGGTGGTTTCAATTCCATATTATCCTTTCCCCTACATTAATGCAACGGGAATAGAATTCAATCCCGTTTATATTGATGATGAGTTTTCTTCAGTGATCACGCTGCCGTTTACTTTTTGTTATTATGGCCAGAATTACAGCAGGTGCGTTGTAGGCACCAATGGAGTTTTAACGTTCGACCTGTCTAATGCAAATGCCTATAATGATTTTGTCATCCCTCCCGGGGTTTTGATACCGAATACAACCTACCCAAGAGCAATTATAATGGGCCCCTTTCATGATATTGACCCGCAAAATGGTCAACAGCCTTATGACAGGAGGATGGAATACATAATAGAAGGCACGGCTCCCTGCAGAAAATTTGTTCTCAACTTTTACCGTATTCCTTATTTTGGCTGTGATTCATTTAATATCGTTACGCAGCAAATGATACTTTATGAAGGCACCGGTATCATTGATATGTTCTTAGATAGAAAACCTATTGCCTGCGGGGGCAGTACCAACAATGGGCGGGCCATTATGGGTATACAGAACTGGGACCAGGATAAAGCAAGGTGGGTACCTAACAGGAATAATACAGTATGGGCCGCTACCAGGGAAGGCTGGCGATTTGTTCCAAGCGGAACTACATCACTGCTGGACAGCGTATCGATCTATAAAAACGGGGTATGGATAAAATCAGGTACAACAGTAAGTTTAGGAAATGGAGAACTGGAAGCAACTTTTCCAAATATATGCCAGCCCGAAGACAGCATGAGTTATGTAATACGTGCCTTTTACAGGCAATGTGATAATCCTGCTGTACAGACTGAAGGATCGGATACCATCATCGTATACAGGGCGCTCGACCCGGTTACAGCCAACCTCGTTGATCCTCTTTGCAACGGCAGTATTGGTACGATCACTGTTACATCACCTGTTGGGGCAAATATTGAGTATTCGATCAACGGCGGTGTAACCTGGCAGGCCTCCCCCACCTTCAATGTTGGCCCGGGTACTTATATCATTCTTGCAAGGCTGATCGGCAGTCCATGTACAAGTTCCAGCAGCTTTACTATTACAGCGCCTCCTCTTCTTAATGCACTCAGTAATATTGTGAGTTCCAGTTGTGCGGCTAAAGATGGAAGCATTACCATTACGGCAAGTGGTGGTACACCGGCTTATCAATATTCAATTGATAACGGGGTTAATTACCAGGCATCCAACCAGTTCCTGAATTTAGCGCCGGGCAATTACAGTGTACGGGTTAAAGATGCCAATAACTGTTTAGCCATATCCTCCGCTGTTATTTCTTTAAACGATACCATGCGCCTCGACCTGGGTACCGACAGCACCATCTGTTTTGGAAGCAGCATCATCTTACTGCCGCAAACCAACCCGCAAACAGATACGTTCAAGTGGACTCCAGCAGCCGGATTGAATTACGATACGGCCAAGAACCCCATCGCTTCACCAAACGATACCACAAAATATTATCTGGTTGCAAAATGGGGTATTTGCCAGCGCATCGACAGCATTACCATTAATTTATTGCATAAACCGGTTGTCTATGCCGGTAAAGACACAACGGTTTGCTATAAAACAAATGCCTTGCTGGTGGGTAATGCCAGCAACTTATCAGGCACGGTAAATTATTTATGGTCGCCGCCCGATTCATTGAACACGCCCAATGCAGCAACTACCATTGCACGGATAGATACAACAAGAAAATTCACTTTGACTGTTACCGATAACTATGGATGCAACTTCACGGTAAACGACAGCATGTGGGTATATATGATGCCACCGCTGGTGGTACATGCCGGCAACGATACCAATGCCATACTCGGAAGACCGCATCAACTGCTGGGCAGCGGCGGCACCAATTATGTATGGAGCCCGGCCGGTCCGTTAAACAATCCCTTCATTGCAAAACCGCTGGCAACATTATATAACGATACGTATTTCACGGTAGTGGTTACCGATTCTATTGGTTGTACCGCTTCCGATGGCGTGTTCATCAAAGTATATGAAGGGCCTATGTATTATGTACCCAATGCATTCACGCCAAATGGCGATGGCTTGAACGATGTGTTCAGGCCCATACCGGTGGGCATACAAAGCACTACATCCTTCCGGGTATTTAACCGCTTTGGCGAACTCATGTTCCAGACCAATAAATGGCTGGAAGGATGGGACGGTATGTACAAAGGCAAGAAAGCCCTGGGCGGCACCTATACCTGGATGATAAAGGGGATTGACAAGAACGGGAAAGTGGTGGAAATGAGTGGTACGGTGATACTTATTCAGTAAAGCGAAAACCAATTAGGAATTAAAAATTAAAAATTAAGAATTAAAAATTGGGGAGCACAAGGGTTAAAGCGTATTTAACTGTTTTTGACCGAAGGAATTCTTCATTCTTAATTTTTAATTCATAATTATCATTAGCCTGGCATAAAAAATAGCTCTCTATTTCACCGCCGTTTCTGCATCCAGCACTTCAAAGGTCTTTGTATAAAAAGAATAGGCTTCTTCCGGCGATTCGCCGATGCATACCACGCCCATCTTTCCGTATTGCGATAAGGCGCCGATCATATGAAACATCACCCCCTTTTGTGCAGCGCCGTCGTAATGCAGTTCATGAAACATGGCAATATCTATCAGGTCGTGCGGTGAAAGGCCTTTGTACGATTCCCGTTGCAGGTTATCGGAAGCATAATAATATCGTTGCTGTTTATTCGGTGTTTCAAACAAACCGGTAGCCTCATCATAATGCCCGTTGGTTAAAAATTGCAGCATTAAAAAAGGATGGGTAGTACCGCCTTTGCGCAGGTTGATCTCAATGGCATAATGCTTCCAGCCCTCTTTTTCTTTTACCGAAATAAAATCAATACTGAAGCGGCCCAGCACGCCTTCTCTTTTTAATTCTTCTGCAATACATTTTGCCAGTGCGGCTATTTCGGCCCGGTAAGCAACGTCTGCCGGAAAATGAGCACCAACAAAAACCTGGTTTGTATCTCCGGCCAATACCTGGTCGTGGGTGGAGATAATATCCACTTCACCCAGGGGGTTGATCCGGCATTGAACCGAGGGCGATGTCTTTTCCTCTCCCTCCATAAAGGCTTCCACGATTCCTTCCATCAGTTTGAATTTTTCCAGGAACATTTCAACCGTAAGATCTTTTGCCACCGGTTTTATTTCTTTTAGGAGATTATGATGTATCCAGTTGAACATCTCTTTCTGCGAAATATGCTCCGGGTATTCCAGGATGGCATTCCCATCGCCCGAAAACCCATCGTTGAGTTTTATAACCGCCTTTTTCAGATCAGGGTACATATCTTTCAAACCGGCTACGGCATGCACAATATCGTCGTAGCTCTGCAGGTTTTCGGCACCGGGCGGCATGGCAACACCCGCTTTCATGAACACCCTGCGGCTGCCACTCTTGGTTCCTAAATAAACCAGTGAAGGATCACATCCATAAATGGGAAGGCCCAGCCTTACCGCCAGTGTTCTTTCATAAGTGGTGGTATTAAAAGAAGCGATATGGGCAACATGCCCGGCAGGAATGCTTTTCTTGATACGCTCTATCAGTCTTGGCCGCTTCAATATCTTTTGCGTAAGCGGCAGTTGCGATGAATCGTAACAACTGAGCAACGTCAGTCTTTCCCTTGCATGGTGCCCGGTGATACCGGGCAGTAAATGCAGGTAATAATCTATGATCACCGGGTCGATGGGCGTGCTGCTTACATAGATCACATGTGCACGGGGCATACGAAGCAACATCAGCAGGCAGAGCAGGCGTTCTTCATAATGCAATGCCCCGTCCACTTTAGCCAATACTTCCTTATCCAATGTAAGACTTGGAATGACCACGATGGATTTGTGTGCAAGATTATCGGGAAAAAACTGCTCAAACTGGTTGGCAAAACCCTGTTGTATCTTTTCAAATTCCTGCATTTCTTCCGCTGAACCTGGCAGCGGCAGACAGGAGTTACAGTGATCGAAAAGTATTTTACCGGGTATCAAGCCGGGTTTGGAGCTACCAATCATTACCTTACTGTTGAATACAAATAGATCGAAAATGCCCGGCGTTTTTACTGAGATTCGTCATACCCGAAAAAGAAATCGGTCATCTTATTAAAATAAATGCTGCTTTATAGCCCTTGTAATTCACAGTGCGTTAATAAAATGTGGGGCCTGCATAAAATATCCTGATTTAAAAAATTGTTATGTTTGTATATGAACCTGACCGACAAGAAGGCCATCCGTGTTGCGATTCTGGATATGTACGAGGGATTTGCCAATCAAGGGATGCGCTGTATCCGTGAAATCCTCAACCAGTTTGGTGAAGCCAATAATCTCGATCTTTCCTGGGATGAATTTGATGTACGGCTGCAAAAGCAGGTACCCGATCTCAGTTACGATATCTATATCTCCAGCGGTGGCCCCGGCAGTCCTTTAGAAAGTGAGGGCAGTGAATGGGAAACCGTTTATTTCTCGTGGTTGACTAATGTAGAGAACTGGAATGCAAGTGCTGCCCATGTACAGAAAAAGCAGATCTTCTTTATCTGCCATTCTTTTCAATTGGTTTGCCGCCATTATGATATTGCCCGGGTAAGCAAACGCAGGAGTACCGCATTTGGCATCTTCCCCATGCACTTACTTTCGGATGGCAAAACGGAGACGATCTTTAATGGTTTGAAAGACCCGTTCTATTCGGTTGACAGCCGTGACTACCAGGTGATAGAACCCAACCATAATAAATTGAGGCAGATGGGTGCATCGATCTTAGCCATTGAAAAAGAAAGGCCGCACGTACCTCTGGAAAGAGCGGTGATGGCCATCCGTTTCAATGATTATATGATCGGTACCCAGTTTCATCCCGAAGCCGATGCGATAGGCATGAGCCTGCATCTTCAGACAGAGGAAAAGAAAAAAACAGTGATAAATAACTACGGCATCGAAAAATGGCAATCCATGATCGACCACCTGAACGACCCCGAAAAGATCATGTGGACCTACGCACATATCCTTCCCAATTTTTTATTCAATGCAGTAGAAGCCCTGCAGCCTGTTGAAGTATAACCACGAATTACACGAATGGCTGTCATGCTGAGGTACGACCTGTCCCGACCTGTGCCGATCATTTCGGGAAGCATCTCATAGTTGACAGACCGATGCTTTGCAGGGATGCTTCGAACCTCAGCATGACAAAAGCAGCCGTTAAATGAATTTTTATGATTATTTTTAGTTGAACAATAAGAATAACCAAACGTTTTATTTAAAATGGTAAAAGAACTCAGGGAAAAATTCAATGCAGCATTTTCCAAAGAAAGATACGATGCCTATATGGCAAAGATAGAGGCCCTTCACCCCGGTGCACTCGATTTCCGGAATGCAGAAACACCTGTGTTTGTACCAAAGGATTTTAAAGATAAAATGCTGGGCGCCTGCGAAGACATCATTGATGTGATCACCGATCCCATGTTTCTTTCATTAACCGACCGGGGCATACCTGCCAATGTAAAAGTTCCCAATGAGAACAGTCGTTCCGAATTCATCGTGTTTGATTTCGGTATCTGTGAGAATGAGAACGGAGAACTGGAACCGCAGTTGATAGAAATGCAGGGCTTTCCCACCCTGTATGGCTTCCAGGCATTTCATTCGGAACTGACAGCGGAATATGCAAACCTGCCTGACACTTATTCTCCATACCTGAATGGCTATACCAAAGAAACCTATACGGCATTACTGAAAGAGATCATTGTTGGTAAACTCAATCCCGAAAACGTGGTGCTGCTGGAAATTTTTCCGGAGCAGCAAAAAACAAGGATCGATTTTTACTGTACACAACAGTTACTGGGCATCAACATCGTTTGTTTAACAAAACTGATCGCAGAAGGCAATAAACTGTTCTATGATAATAATGGGGTAAAAACCCCCATAAAAAGGATATACAACCGCCTCATCTTTGATGATCTTCAAAAACAGGAAGGCCTGGGCAATGTGGTTGACCTGACCGGAGATTATGATGTGGAATGGGCGCCGCATCCCAACTGGTTTTACCGCATCAGCAAATTCACCCTGCCTTTTATCCGAAACCAGTATGTTCCGCATACGTATTTCTTAAGTGAATTGAAACAGGCGCCTGCCGACCTGGAGAATTACGTGCTGAAGCCCCTCTTTTCCTTTGCCGGCATGGGCGTGGTGATTGATGTGACCAAAGAAGATATTGATGCCGTAAAAGACCCCGAGAACTGGATATTGCAGCGGAAAGTGAAGTATGCCGATGTGATCAAAACACCCGACGAACCTGCCAAAGCAGAGATACGCCTCTTTTATTTCTGGAAAGAAGGATGGGCAAGGCCTAAGGCTGTACACAACCTGGCAAGATTGAGCAAGGGGAAAATGATCGGCACCCGCTATAATAAGAATAAGGAATGGGTGGGTGGCAATGTGGCGTTTTTTGAAAAATGAGGTCTTTCAGTTGAACATTGATTATTGGATATTGATTATTGAATATTTTGTACAAAAACAAATGCTCAACAAACAACTATCAATGTTCAATATTCAATGAAGAGACTTTTAATTAATTTAATAATTCCGCAATAAATGAAACCTGGATCAACAAGATTTGATTTCTACCTTACCCAGCTACAGGCGCTCATTGTTAAATCTTCCAAACAAAAGAACCCGGCGCTCTGGCTTTACCAGAATAATGCCCGAACACCCCTGTTCATGCTGGAAGGGCTGTCCAAACTATACGCAGGCATTCATAATAAAAAGAAGTTCACCAAACTAAAAGCCCATTTCAAGCTGCTGGAAGATGCCATCGGGCAGATCGATTACTATGATGCCTTTGCAAAAGAATTCACCGCCAATAAAAAGATACCGAAGCCCATCACCGCTTACCTGCAGGCCCAGGCCCGTGAAAAAATACAAAGCCTTAATGAGATACTAACGGAAAAAGACTGGCTGGGCAGCGATAAGAGCCGTATTGAAAAGATCCGGAAGAAATTAAAGAAGGCCGATTGGCAGGGGGAAAAAGAAGATGTGAAAAGCATTCAGGTTTTTTATGTAAACTCTATCAACAGCATCCTGGAGTTCATTAATCAAAAAGATTTCCATTTTGATAATGTGGAGAAAGACCTGCATGAACTCCGCCGGATGATCCGCTGGCTGAGCATTTACCCGCAGGCATTAAGGGGATGCATTCAGCTCAGTAAAACACAAAAGTCACCGGTCTATCTAAACAAATACCTTACAAAAGAGATCACCGGCTCTCCGTATAATAACATGCCTGATGCCGCAGGCTGCAAACATTTTCTGCTGCTGGATAAGAATCGTTTTTATGCGCTTAGCTGGATGATATCTGAATCGGGTAAACTAAAAGACAATGGTTTGAGGCTTGAGGTGGTTAAAGAAGCCATCCTGCAAACATCTTCCGCCAGGGAAAAAGAGGCAGAGATCAAAGCAAAACAATATTTCGGTTCCGGGCAACTAACTATTCAACAGGTATTAGACAGGTCTGAAGAACTTTTTAAAACGTACTGCAAGGAAAAGAACCTCGAAGCATTGCTGATCGGCACCGCTGCAGTATGACTATTGTCAGAAATAAGTGGATATCCCAAAACTGAATCCGCCTGTTTTTGCCGGAGGGTTACCCAGGATGTCTTTCTGCCGTTGATGCCGGTAATTCAACCGTATTACGGTTTGTGCTGTTGGACGAAAGCTGACCGCAGGCATAATACTCCATAAATCTTCTGAAATATTTCCACCCGTGCTGGTAAATTTCCCCACATTCCAGTCCACATATTCCAGGCGACAGGCAAGATTAAGTGTGGCCTTTTCCCATCCGAATATTTTCCGCCTGAGTACCGGCTGAACGATATCTATAAAACCACCCTGTTGTTTGTTCCCGTACTGTTGAGTATAAGTGGAGGGCACATTCACTTTTATCCATGCCCACTCCGCAGTAATAAACGTATTCAGCTTGGGTAAGGTGGTGTTGAGATCAACCGCAAATACATCCACCCTCCTTTTATCATCCACCCGTATTCCATCATCCTGGTATTTGTTGTAAACGCCGCCCATATAAGAAAGTCCCAGCTCACCTATTTTATTATTCCTTACTGCAAACTTACCGGTGAAAAGGGGCAGGCCGCTGTTTATTTCTTCAAAACGTTCTGAATTATTTTTTGCAGCGGGCAGAAATGTTTTGTTCTGCGGGTTATCAATTATGGAATTATCAAAACTGCCTGAGAGGTATGCCTCATAGCCAAACATCCAGTCATTATTGTAATGCTTGCCATACAAACCAAAACCGGCATTGCTCCAGGTGGCCGGTAACATTTGTGTTGCTGAAACGGGGCGATCAATGAATTCCCATTTAGGTCCATCGTGGTTCTGGTTAAATGCACCGATGGGGTTCAGGATCATTCCACCCCGTATATTCAGTAAAGGATGTAATTCAATATCGAGTGCTGCAAACTCCACCGCTATTTCTTTACCTCCGTCTTCAAATTCTATCTCGCTTAAAAATTTCAACCGCTTACCGATCGTGGATGAAACAAACAGGGTAACTCTTCTGAACTGGAATTGATGACCTTCGGAAATACCGTTTGTGCCTAAGTGCTGCCAGTTGGCTTCCATATACCCGCCCAGAGAGACCGGCAATTTTCCAATTCCAATGAAAGGGCGGTTGTATACCGCATCCATATTCATGGTGCGGTTCGTTGTATCCTTCGGGATCCTTTTTATTAAAGAAGGATCTATTTGTGCAACTGAAGCAGCCGAACAAATCAGTATGGCAATGCTTAGAGTAAATATCCGGATCATAATGCTTTTAATGAGATTTTAAGCTGGTCTTTTTCAATAGTAACCGGGAAAGTTCTGAGCTTTACATCGGCCGGGCCATTCTTCACCGTACCCTTATTATCAAACTCACTGCCATGAGCCGGGCATTGCAGCCTGTCGCCGAATACCTGCAGCTCTGTTCCCTGGTGTGTGCAACGCATCCACAAAGCAGCATATTCGTTCTCACCGATCCGGTACACACAAATGGGATACTGCAGTATATCGTTCTGTAGAACGATATACTTTTTGAAATAAGTATTGTTCCCGTTCTTCGTTTGAAAATCGCTGATGGGAACGATCATATCATCGCCTGCGATTTTACCGCCCAGGATTTTGGCTGAACGGCAGCTTTGAAGGCCTGCAGATATTCCGATACTGCCTGCACACGCAAAGCCGCAGGCTTTTATAAACTCCTTCCGGTCCATTTATTTACAGTGATTTTAAGAATTTAAGAACAGCATTTCTTTCCGCAGCAGCCATTTGATTGAATTTGTTTTTACTTGACTCCGCTTCGCCACCATGCAGCTGAATGGCTTCTTCAATACTCTTTGCCCGGCCATCGTGCATTAAAAAATATTGTCCGCCTTGCGAGTTCGGCGACAGGCCAAGGCCCCAGAGCGGCGGCGTGCGCCATTCATAGGTTTTTGCATTGCCCTCTGTATATCCATCATCCAGGGCAGGGCCCATATCGTGCAGCAACAGATCGGTATAAGGATGAAATGTTTTGTTCGACAGCGGGGCAATATTTGAGGAACCGGTTGTGAGTGTTTGCTTGTGGCAGCTTTCGCAACCGGCCTGAATAAACAAATTCTTTCCCTGCATTACCACTGCATCATTTGGGTTTCGTTGTATGGGTGCTTTCAACGTTTGCAGGTAGAATACTACATTCTGCACAGTCAGATCCGTCACTTCCGGGTCAATATCAAGTCCGGAGTACACATCTTTGGGTTCAAAGGAAGAAGCGATCCCGATATCCTGGTTATAAGCATTCACTGTTTGATGCAGCAGGTTAAAAGCTGCTGCTTTTTTTCCAAACCGGTGTATATATCTTCCATTAACAGAGACGGCATTTGCAGGAGCTGTGATAAAAGATGGTAGTGCTATCCAGTTAGGCACACCCGAAATACCATCTCCATTCGCATCATTCGCATCGGCCATTGCCAGGATATCCGCATCGGGAACAAGTTCTAAAAAACCTAACCCTGTATTAGCCGGTGGAGTGAACTTTGAAAAGGCAGCGCCTGCAGGAACCTGTTCAGGAGTGTAGCCCGGTAAAGCCCTGTTTTGTAATTGTGGCCCGCCCAGATTAAGAAATTGATTTCCTGTGCTGTCTGTCTGGCCAAAGCGGGTAAGTGTTGTAAACGGGTGTCCTTTCCCATCGCCGGCATGGCAACTGCCGCAACTGGTGGCAACAAATATGGAACCCAATCCCGTCTGAGAAGTAAATACCTCATCATTAAATGCCAGATCTCCGGCCAGGAATTGTCTTCCCTGGTCATAACTCAGTCCTTCTACCGGTCCATCCAGCAACTCATCTTCTGCAAGTGCCGCAGGCTCCAGTTTTACGCATGCCTGTATCAGTATGATCAGTAACAGTAAAGCCAGTATGACCCGGTATGTTTTCTTCATTTCTTAATCATTTAAAATAATTCCTTGGACAAAAATACATAATTAGGCTTACCTAATTATAATTTTTAGTAAAAAAAGTTGACTTTTGTAAAAACTCAAACAAATGGCCTCACTTGCCGAAGAGAATTATCTGAAAGCCATCTACAAACTGCATGAAAAGAAAGGCGCTATGGTGAACACTTCTGCGCTGGCAGAGACCCTGCAGATCAATGCGGCATCGGTAACAGATTTTATAAAGAAGATGGCAGCCAAAAAACTGATCAGCTATGAAAAGTCAAGGGGAGTAATGCTTACAGAACGTGGGAGACACATCGCCCTTAACATCATCCGGAAGCACCGGCTTTGGGAAGTATGGCTGGTGAATAATCTTGGATTCAAGTGGGACGAGGTGCACGAGATTGCCGAACAACTGGAACACGTGGTAAGTGATGAACTGATCGAATCACTCGACAAACACCTTGGCTACCCGAAGGCCGATCCTCACGGCGACCTTATCCCCGATGCGAAAGGGCGATTTGCAAAAACAAGCAGTAAACCCCTGCTCGACTGCGAAAAAGGGAACAGGGTAAAATTCACCGGCGTGGCAGAACACTCCAACAGCTTTTTACAATACCTCACCAAAAGCAATATAAAACTCGGGGATGAACTGCTGGTGGAGGCCATCGAGGAATTTGATAAATCCTTCCAGGTAAAAATAAACGGTAAAGAACGTAAACTGCTCAGTAAGGATGTTGTGAAAAACCTGCTGGTTGTTTTGTTATAAAGCCTCCATTTTTATTCCAAACAAAAATCGGTTTTATTAAAAAGAACCCGTTTCTTTATCTTTTATTTGTTGCCTATACCCGTTTACGGCCGGGTTGGCCTTTATTGCTGAGCTATGACCAAAATGTCAACTGTTGTTATTCTTTTTATTTTTAGTGTTCCGGATGGATTCTCACAGCTAAAGAAGATAGATACCGACCGTCCAGACCAGACGGAAAGCGCTGTGCTGGTTCCCAAGAAATGGATGCAGTTTGAATGCGGGATCGGTAAGCAGGAAAACAAACCGGGCGATATCGGGTTCCAGCATCCCACCCTGCTCAGTAAATACGGATTAAATAAACGGATCGAATTCAGGTTGATCACCACCCTGGCCACTAATCATTTTTATTATGGTTCGGCAGTGAAACAAAAAGAATCGGGATTAGAGCCGGTGGAGATTGGAGCCAAGATCGCCTTGTGGGAAGAGAAGAAATTATTACCTAAGACCTCTCTTATTTTCCATTTTGCTGTTCCTACGCTGGCTTCAAAAAAATTCAGGGCAGATAGACTGGCGCCCAACTTCCGCTTCACCATGCAGAACAGTATCACCAATAATATTGCCATTGGTTATAATCTCGGTGCAGAATGGGATGGCTATAATAAAGAAGCCACCTGGATATATACATTTGCGCCCGGTTTTAATATTAGTGAAAAATGGTACGGCTATGTAGAAGCATTTGGCTTTATATCAAAGATTGATGAACCGCAACACAGCCTGGATGCCGGCATTGCTTATTATGTAACACCTGATTTCAAACTTGACCTGTCATCCGGTTTTGGAATAAGCACTGCAGCACCCGACTGGTACGTAGCATTCGGGTGGTCGGTTCGTTTTAAAACAGCCAGGTAGTTATTGAACCAGGCTTTTCACTTTATCAAACAATTCCTTTCCCTCCAGGTCAATGGCAACAACCTTACCGCTACGGTCTACCAGGAAATTGGTGGGCAACAATTCCACAAAATACCGCTCAGCCACTTTCGATCTCCAGCCGCTATTGTCAATTACCTGTGTGTATTTAAGCCTGTCCTGCTTAATGGCTTTCAGCCACTCCTTTTGTTTGGTATCCAGTGAAACGCCCATTACCTCAAATCCCTTATCCTTATACTTGCTGTATAATTTCTGAATATAGGGATTGGCTGCCCGGCAGGGAGCACACCAGCTTGCCCAAAAATCGATCAGCACCACTTTCCCCTGCATGGAAGAAAGCCGGATCACACTATCCTTTGTATCCGGCAGTTCAATTTCCGGCACTGCATCTCCGATCTTTAATTGTGCCTTGCCCAATGCTGAAACAGTCAACAACACAGCTAATAAAAAATGTTTTTTCATCTGCAGCAATTTCTTTTTTGGAATAACGATAATATATAGAATAATATTCTTTTCACCTGTACTCTTTTAAAAGTTAGTAGTGTCCTAGTTTCAAACTTGAACCACATAGGCACAATAGGGAACATAGGTTTCACATTGATCCTGGTACATTTACTATGTGTACTATGTCCTATGTGGTTCAAAGCAGGGAATCGCCTTACTTTATCTTATATCGCAGTCCGCCATAAAACATCCGCCCGTTCACCGGTCCCCAGATCATGGATGCATCAAAGTATACACTGAAAGGCTGGTTGGCCGACAGTACCACATTCTGCTGAAAATAATTAGCCAGGTTCTCAGCGCCAATATAAAAATCAACCGGGTGCTTCTTACCGACCGTTTTGGATACCTGTGCATTCATCAATATAAAATCCGGGGAGTAATCCGGCAACTGATACGCCACGATATTCCCTTTTGTATCGGGCAATCTTTTTTTGCCATTGTATGTAATGGTATAATCAAATTTAAACCCGCTTACCGAATAGGCAAGATTTATAAAAGCCCGGTTCTTTGCAATCAGCGGGCGTTCTTTCAATTGACCGCTATAGGTTGTTTTAACATCAAAAAACCGATATGCCACCCTCACTTCAAATTTCTTTACCGGCTCTATATTCAACTCGGCCTGGAAACTATTGGAATAAGACGTTCCCTGCAGGTTATAGAATTTAACCATTCTTACATCTTCCATATCCACCACTACCTGGTTGGTAAAATCATTCCGGAAAAAATCAACGGCCAGTAACGCATCATTCCCGAACAATTTGAACTTCTGATCAACACTTAGTCCTTTGTTCCATGCCACTTCGGGATCTAAGCCGTATCCATTACCCGCAACAGTTCCCATAACTATGGCCTGCCTTGAACTTACGAATACACTACTGTTTTCGGCAAATATGTTTGCCGTGCGCTGCCCACGGCCTACGCTGGCTCGTATGATGGTTCCCTTAACCGGTTCATACCGCAGGTTTAAACGGGGTGTTACAAAAAAACCGGATAAACTGTTATGGTCTGCCCGCAAGCCCAGCACTGCACTGAATTTATCATTGGGTGTGAAGGTATACTCACCAAAAATTCCCGGCACCGTTTCAACCCGTAAATAATTCCGTGCTTTAAAATCCTCATCATACCTGTCGTACAAAAAGCTGAGCCCTGCCCGGAATTTATGCATGGTTGTTTTTATGATCGACTGGTAGATCAGGTTGCCGTAAACGGTTTGTTGTTTTGCATTGTACGAGGTAAATCCAAAATAAGAATCCTGCCTGTGGCTGATGGCAGCCAGCTGCAGGCCGATGCTTTTATATTTCTTCTCCGGAAAAACATAGCCGATCTTTGCAAAACCTTCATAGCGCTCAGTATTGATGCCAAGCCCGTAACGATTGGTTGTATATTTATCTTTCGAAGGATCAAAACCCACTTCCCCGCCTGTTCGTTTATCATTCCATACTTTAATTCCAAACTGTATCATCGTTCCTTTACTGTTATCGAACTTATAACGGTTTACCACGCTTACGGTATTACCGGTTGGCAGATCCCGGAACCCGTCTTTATTAAAATCCAGTTTTTTATTGGTTAAGAAATTATCGTGCAGCAACAATGCTGTTGACCAGTTCTTGCCTAGTTTTGTGGAAAGGTTCAGGTTCAGATCGGTTTTGCCGTAATCATTCACATAAATATTTGCCAGCAGTTTTTCACTGTTCTCGGGTTTCTTCAACTCCACGTTTATCTGCCCGGCAATACTTTCATAGCCATTGGCAACCGAGCCAACCCCTTTGGTAAGTTGTATTGATTCGATCCAGGGGCCGGCAATGGAATTCAGTCCCAACGGCGTAGCGATGCCTCTTGGTCCCGGCAGGTTTTCAACGGTAAGTTGTGTATAATTCCCGCTCAATCCCAGCAGCTGGATCTGCTTGGATCCTGTAACAGCATCATTGTAAGAAACGTCTACCGAAGGATTGGTTTCAAAACTTTCGCTGAGGTTACAACAGGCGGCTTTCACTAATTCGGCACCCGTCATGGTTTGTATACGTATCGGGCTGAAATTATTGATGTAGGTAGCACGCTGTTTTGATGTAATGGTCACTTCTTTCAATTGCTTATTGGAAGCCAGCACGATTTTCAGTTCGTTCATTTCCGAAACGGTAATGGTATCTGATTGATAACCGGCATAGCTCACAACGAGCCGGCTGCTTGTTCCATTGTGCTTTATGCTGAACAGGCCCGTACTGTCGGCCAGCACGCCGTTACCTGTTCCCAGCCAGAATATACTTGCACCGGAAAGCGGTCTGAACTTTCCCGTATTATCATCTTCCAGTACAACACCCTTTACAATATGTGAAGATGAAACAGGAAGCAATAAAGAATCCATTGCGCTTTTTATTTCCACGACCGCAGAAGCAACCGTATCCTTCTTGATCTCTTCCATCATGCTTTCCATTTCCCGGTAAAGACAGCATTTGGGCAACGCATTATATACGTTATCTTTTGCCTTCTTACCGGCAACATCGTGCCCAACCGCCACGATCCTGTTCTGTATCTTTTCCGGCGAAGCAACGGAAGGATTATAAACCAGCGACAGTTGTTTGGAGTCCACATCCCATACAGCCTTCTTAACGCCTCTTACTTTTGCTGCGTTTTCAATACGCTCCTTACACATTTCACAAGCGCCAAAAACGGTGAACGATACGGAGGTATCCGGCAAGGATTTTTTACTCTGTGAATAAGATGCTTTACCCGGAATGACCAGGCAAAGCATCAGAAAATATTTTATCCATTTCATAGAGTGTTCCTATTGCTTTTTCGTCAAGTCCATTCCACATTTTGAACACTTGCCGGGTTTGTCACTTACCACATCGGCATGCATGGGGCAGGAATAAGCTGCGGCTGCAGCAGGTGCTGTAACACTTCCTTCTTTACGATCGTATTTGCAGCATCCATGTAAATTATCGTAGGCTTTTATATCGGCCGTAAAATCCTGTGTATCGTAACCGGATTGAGCGATGGCCTCCTGTATTTTGGCAGCAGACGTTTTGTTTGCCGGATAGGTAACTTTCAATTCTTTACTGTCTTCGTTCCAGGTGGCCTTGCTGGCGCCGGCCTTTTTAGCCGCTTTTTCAATGGTTGTTTTGCACATACCGCAGTTGCCCCATACTTTAATGGTTTCTGTTTTGGCCGACTGGGCATTAGATGTACTGAATGAGAAGATGCTGAACAGGATGGCAGCAAATAATGATACTGTTTTCATTGTATAAAATTTTTAAGATAAATAAAAGAACATGCATGCAGCATGATGCATCGTTGATCATCATCAACGATGTGCTAAACGTAAATAAATTCTATAGCCGGAAAACGCAGTTCTTGATACAGGCAGAAGGCCCGGCAGGATCTGGCGGGGAATGATCGTTTGCTATTGTCAATTCATTGCCTTCCGGTATTTGCCATGAAAACAGGCTGAATTCATGGGCAATGCCTAAGTCGATGGCAGTGAATTGAATATCGTTGTAAGAAGAATAATGAGAGTCGTTGATCTTATAGAACTTAAATTCATCGTGGCAGCAACCCGCTGTTTTATCGTCCATACCACACTTACCGCATTTGTCGCTGGCAGATCCGTAAAACTCGATCCCGGCTTTCTTACCCATACAATAATGTACCTCCATAGCGATCCCCGAAGAAACAGCCAGGTACAATATTGCCAATATGCCGGTATATGCCTTTTTCATCTCTGCACAAAATTAAGCCTGATTTGCCAGAAAGCAACTATTTAACCGTTAATATTTGAATGATCGTTATCAGGCTAGTTGACAAATCCCCAGCGGATGCCGAACCGGAACATAAAGCCCTGTGTGGGATAATGAAGGGCGGCAAAATTATTATTCGTAAATCCAAACCCGTTGGCAAAACGAACGGTATTCAGGTTTTCAGCCCTTATGAATGTAGTGAAAGATTTAATGCGGAAATGAAAGAACAAAGCAATATCCGGCAGGTTTTTAACCGAAACGGAATCCTGCGGGGTAAACTGCCCAATGAGGGGTGAATAATTATACGCTTTAAATGGAGTATGGTATCTCATTTCCAGTCCCGTGCTCAGGTTGAGGTTTTTAAAGAACACCCCTTCGTATGCCAGGCGGTTGCGTGTAAAAACAAGTGGAACTTTTATGGGTGCACTGCCATCCACCACCTGCACGGTGGCATCAGCATACCACTTCCACCGGCGTGTAAGATGGATCTTCTTTGATGCATACAGTTGCAGCAGGTTAATCACCTTACTGCTTTGCGCTGTGTGGAAATAATCATAGAAATAGGCGAAGTTGGCAATAAGGTGATTTTTGAAACCCAGGTTTATAAACGAATTGTTTGCCTCGGCGCCAAAGGATATGATGTTCTCCTTTTTAGTGATGCTGGCATTGGCATTTTTTAAATTAAAGGAAGAACCGTTATCGTAAATAAAGGATGGAGAACGGTTCACATTATTAAAGAACAAACGGATACCGCCCAGTCTTTTGCCCAGGTTCCTGGCAATGGTAATATAAGCGCTGTAATCACCGGCATTAAACCCGTTGAGGTAAAACTCGCCTTTGGCAAGGATGTCCCATAGTTTATTACGGGTCTTATTCCGGTACTCGCCGTGAAGAACGAGGTTATGATAGTTGCTGGTGCGGTTCTTCAGCACACCCTTGATATTCTCCAGCCTCACTCCTGCCAGTAAAAACTGGCCCGGGTTCTTTGTATCGGGAAACTGGAGCAGGGAAAAATCGTTGCTGATCACTGTCCATTTGTCTCTTACAAAAAAACTGTCGGGGCCGGTCTTTACCAGCGTGTCGTACCATGTCTTGTACACATTCGTATCTGCGTTATCGTCTTTGTACAGGTAGTTATAGGTACTGTATGTAAAGCTATGCTGTGCCCTTAACTTGGGATAGAAAAGATATTCTGTTGTGGAGTCATTGATAGCCACTGAATCCTTCTTCCCGATATCATAGGTTTGCCGGAAGAAAAAGGTAAAGTCTTTATAAATATTTCCCGTAGTTACAGTTGAAAGAAACGGGTTCGGTTCAAACAGGTTTGCATTTCCCAGGTTTACGGGTATAGAATATCTTTTTTTATGATTGGGATCCAGTAAAAATGAATCGCTGGTGATACCGCCGTTCTCTGATTTTTTTATCGTATTGCCCAGCAGGATCATAAAAGCGGCATATCGCTTCCGCTTTCCCTGGTAATTGCTGAACAGCCGGTAACTTTTATGATTGCTGTTCTGTGTTACAAAAAAACCGGGGG
>DAOLIP010000028.1:0-33809 GCA_035328475.1 Ferruginibacter sp. | reverse complement strand
TTGTATTGCACACGGAAACACTCCTTTTACAAACGAAGAGGAAGTGATTGATGCCGAAACCGGGTTGCAGGCTATTGATACCATGAAAGAATTGTATGCGCTGGTTGATAAGAATATGTTTAACAATAATCCCATCGCCGTAGCAGAGTTGATGAGTTCGGCCGATGATCACTGGTATTGTCCCTTTGCCTATTGCTATTCAAATTATTCAAGAACAGGATATGCTAAGAATATTTTGCATTATGCAGATGTGGTTTCGGTGAACGGGAGAAAAATGCAGACTACTATTGGTGGAACCGGGCTGGCAGTATCGGCTTTCAGTAAATATGCTTCAACAGCTGTTGATTTTACAAAGTGGGTTGTTTCGGGAGAGATACAACGCAGTTTGTATGTACAGCATGGTGGTCAACCCGGGCATCGTTCAGCCTGGACAGACAGCGCTGCCAATGATCTTACCCATGATTTTTTCAGAAATATCCTGCCTGTCATGGACAATGGTTATGTAAGGCCCCGGTATAATGGGTACCTGTATTTCCAGGATCATGCAGGAGCGCCCTTGCACAAATGTATCATGGAAAATACTGATGCTGCTGCCGCTTTGCAGGAGATGAACAATATATACCGGCATAGTCTTCTTCACAAAAAAAACGGGATCGCTGTATGATGAACCTGCCTTTAAAAGGATTGGTGGTACTGGAGTTCAGTCAATACCTTTCGGGGCCTTCGGCTGGTTTGCGGCTGGCCGACCTGGGTGCAAGAGTTATTAAAATAGAGCGGCCTGTTAAAGGAGAAGCAGGAAGAAAATTATCGATCAAGAATATTTGGGTAGATGATAACTCTTTGTTGTTTCATACCATCAACCGGAATAAGGAAAGTTTTACCGCCGATCTGAAAAATGAAGCGGATGCAGCGATGGTAAAAAAGCTGCTTACAAAAGCCGATGTGCTGATCCATAATTTCAGGCCCGGTGTATTTGAGAAAACCGGGTTTGGTTACGAAGCAGTGAAGCAGATCAATCCACGCATTATTTACGCAGCCATATCGGGTTATGGAAAAGAAGGACCCTGGAAAGATAAGCCCGGGCAGGACCTGCTGCTGCAATCAATAACCGGCCTTGCATTTACCACAGGCAATGGTACCAACGGCCCGGTGCCCTTTGGCGTTTCCATTGCCGATATATTATGCGGGGCACAGTTGGTGCAGGGAATATTGGCGGCATTGATAAGAAGGCAGAAAAAAGGTATTGGCGCTTTGATAGAGATCAGCCTGCTGGAATCCATACTCGATTTTCAGTTTGAATTACTTACCACCTACTATGCCGGCGGGCAACAGCCGCAACGGAGTAAAGTGAATAACGGCCATCCCTTGCTTAGTGCGCCTTATGGCATTTATAAAACGGCAGATGGTTATATTGCGCTGGCCATGATGGATATACAAATACTTGCCAAAGCAATTCAGTGCAACGGGCTGCAAGCATTCACGCAGGACCAGGCATTTGCCCAAAGAGATATCATTAAGAAGATACTGGCAGATCATATCAGTACACAAAGAACAACTTATTGGTTAACCGCTTTGCAGCAACAGGATCTTTGGGCCATGGAAGTGCTCGACTGGGAAAAAATGCTGCAGCAGGAAGCATATAAGGTTTTGGAAATGGAACAGGTTGTACAGGCAGGGGACAAAAAATTTTTCACCACAAGATGTCCCATTCGTATCAACGGAAAAAGATTGTATGCCGGTAAGCAGGCACCACAACTGGGTGAACATAACGAAAAAATAAAGAAAGATTTTTTGATTGCTGAATAAAGAGATAGTGTACAAGAGTGCGACGCCACAGCAGCTAAATAGAAGAAAAAATGATAGGTTCAAAAAAAGTAAAACACAATAAATCCCCCTTTAGGGGTTAGGGGTATGAATTTATTAGACGATATAATTGTTATTGATTTCAGCCAGTTCTTATCTGGCCCCTCTGCGGCTTTGCGCCTGGCAGATATGGGCGCACAGGTGATAAAGATCGAGCGGCCGGGCACGGGCGATATTTGCCGGGAATTGTATGTTTCTGATGTACTGATAGAAGGAGAGTCAACTATTTTTCATGCTATCAATCGCAATAAACAAAGCTATGCGGCCGACTTAAAAGACCCGGAAGACCTGGAAAAAATAAAACAACTGCTGGCAAAGGCAGATGTGATGATGCATAATTTCCGGCCGGGGGTGATGGAACGCATCGGGCTGGATCATGAAACAGTTAAAAAAATAAATCCTTCTATTATTTATGCCACGGTAAGCGGTTATGGCAGTGAAGGGCCATGGAAAGACCTGCCCGGGCAGGACCTGTTGCTGCAGGCAGCATCGGGCCTTACCTGGTTAAATAATAACAACGATGAAAGTCCAACACCAATGGGCGTTGCCGTGGTGGATATTATGGCGGGAACCCATTTGGCACAGGGTATTTTAGCCAGTTTATATAAAAGGGCCATTACCGGCGAAGGGGCATTGGTACAGGTGAATATGTTCGAAAGTATTCTTGACTTCCAGTTTGAAGTACTTACTTCTTACTATAATGATGGCAGACAATTACCTGTTCGAAGCGCCATTAACAGCGCCCATGCATATATTGCAGCGCCTTACGGTATCTATAAAACAAAAGATGATCATATTGCTTTGGCCATGGGGGATATCATTCAGCTGGCAACACTATTGCAATGTGAAGCGTTGAAACAATTCAGCGACAGCAATGACTGGTTCAGTAAAAGGGATGAGATCAAAAAGATACTGGCCGATCACCTGTTGACAAACAAGGCGGCTTTTTGGCTGAATATTCTGGAAAAAGCCGACGTGTGGTGTGCGCCAGTTATTAATTACGACGAACTGGTAAAGCAGGAAGGATATAAAGTGTTGAACATGGAGATCACCGTAAAAACAAATAACGGGCTGGAAGTAAGAACAACCCGTTGCCCCATCCGGGTTGATGGCAAACTACTGGTTTCCGAAAAAGGGGCGCCACAACTTGGGGAACACAACGATATGATCGAAAAACAATTTCACCTGGAGAAAATATTCCAGGATAAGTAATTTACAGCAGGATATTCTCCACCATGCAAAAAATAATTGATACACATATTCATGTCTGGAATTTTGACAAAGCAGTTTATCCCTGGCTGGATGGCAATACAACCATCCTGAACAGAACCTATGGTATTGAAGAGATCGAGAGCGAGCGAAAACAAACAGGCATTGCAGAAGGCGTATTGGTACAGGCATCCAATAACGGGGAAGACACAGACTGGATGCTGGAAGTAGCAGCAAATACCGGTTGGATAAAAGGCGTGGTTGGCTGGTTGCCCCTGCTGGATACCACAGCCACATCAAATGCTTTGGATAAATACAGCAGCAACAATTATTTTAAAGGCGTACGGCATTTGATCCATGATGAAGCAGATCCAACCTGGTTGTTGCAACCAGCCGTAATTGACAGCCTGAAAATTCTGGCAGAAAGAAACATTACGTATGATGTAGTAGGCGTATTACCGCAACACATCGAAACTGTTTTAAAAGTGGCTGAAAAGATACCGGCATTAAAAATGGTATTTGATCATTTGAACCAGCCACCGATGAAAACCAATGAAAGGTTTGGTGCCTGGGGTAATTTGATGAAAACCGCTTCGCAACATACAAATTTTCATGCTAAAATATCCGGGCTAGGTACAGCAACTGCCAATCCCGATAATTGGGCCATTGAAGATATTAAGCCTTATGTGTCCTTTATACTGGAGCATTTTGGAACCGATCGTTGCTTTTGTGGTGGCGACTGGCCGGTATCTTTGCTAGCCGGCAGTTACAGCAATACATGGAACAAATATAAACAGGTGATCAATGACCTGGTTGATGCCAACGAAAGCGATAAAATATTCTACAGTAATGCCGGACAATTTTATAATTTGTAAAAACGACGCTGCAAAAAAAATGGAATTGATAAACGGGGTCTTGTTTCATGCTACCGGTGCATCAAGTGCTGCGTTGTGTTATACGCCACAAAAAAAAGTGGTGGGCTGGAGCTGGCAAACCTACTGGTTGTCGCAGGCCTTTATTTGCTGGCTGGTATTGCCGGTGATCATGGCATTTGTAACCATTCCCCAATTAATGCTGGTATTACAAGAAGCACCTGCAGGGGCCATGCTGAGATCTTTTTTATTAGGAATGGCCTATGGCGTGGGTGGTACCGCATTTGGCATTGCAATAAGGTATGTTGGATTTTCATTGACCTATGCCATCGCTGTTGGTATCAGTTGTGTGCTGGGTACCTTACTGCCGCCCCTGGTGCATGGTACGTTAAGCGAGGTATTGAATGGGAATGGCGCTTCTTTTTTAATAAGCGGAATAATGTTGGGTGCAGCAGGTATTGCGTTGTGCGGACTTGCAGGAAGGAATAAAGAAAAAGATATTGAGAAAGAGCAGAGCGGCGGTTCCACTTTCTCATTAGCCAAAGGGCTGCCCATCTGTTTGCTGGCGGGAGTTTTATCTGCCCTCTATGGCTTTTCTTTAGACCAGGGCCAGCCCATTGCCGATGTAGCGGCGAAATACGGGGCCGGAAATTTCCAGGGTAATGTTATTTATATCTTTTCTAATTCCGGCGCTTTTGTTACCACATTATTGTATTGCCTGTACCTGCATAAAAAAGAAAATACCTTTCAGCAACATACATCAGCAGGCTCGGGCAGTCTTGCCAAAAATTATTGGATGTCAATACTCACCGGCGTATTGTGGTACGGACAATTCTTTTTCTACGGGCTAGGCCATGTACGCATGGGTAATTATAAATTCACCAGCTGGGCCATACACATGATCATGCTGGTATTATTCAGTTCCATTACCGGGTTGTTAATGAAAGAATGGAAGAATTGCAGTGCCATTACCCTGCGCCTGTTAATACTGGCACTTTTAGTACTGGTTACTGCAGTAATATTGCTAACTTATGGTAATTACCTGGGGGGTGTTTAACCACCATATCATCATTTATGCAGCCTGATACTTCTTTATCATCTCAGAACATTCCGATCTACATCATTGGTGCCGGAGGCATTGTAAATACGGCTCACTTACCCGCCTACCGTATTGCCGGGTTTAATGTGCAGGGTATTTATGACATTGTTCCCGAAAAAGCAAAGTCAACCGCCGCTAATTTTAATGTGCCACATGTATTTGCAAGTGTGAATGAAATGATCGCTCATGCACCTGAAAATGCCGTGTTCGATGTAGCGGTTCCCGGTTCAGAAACGATCGCTTTACTTGAGCAGCTTCCTGTTGGAGCAAGGGTGCTGTTACAAAAGCCCATGGGGGAAAGTTACGAAGCAGCCAAACAGATACTGAACATCACCCGCAACAAAAAAATGCTGGCAGGTATCAATTTTCAATTGCGGTATGCGCCATATATCCTGGCGGCAAAAGAGTTGATCAATAAAAATTTATTGGGAGAGTTGAACGATATTGAAGTAAATGTAAATGTATATACCCCCTGGCATATCTGGGACTTTTTACAGGCTGCACCCAGGGTAGAGATATTGTATCACAGTATTCACTACATCGACCTGGTGCGGAATTTACTGGGCAGGCCCCAATCGGTTTATGCAAAAACAACCCGTCATCCGGCCATGCCTAAACTGGCTTCGGTACGCAGCAACATCATTATGGATTACGGCGATATGGTGAGGGCCAATATCCTCACTAATCATTGCCACAACTACGGCATACCCAAACAGCAATCGTACATAAAAATTGAAGGAAGTAAAGGCGCCGTGATCATAAATTTCGGGGCGCTCATTAATTATCCCCGGGGCTCTGCCGATAGTTTTGAATATGTTTTACTGGAAGAAGGAAAAGAACCGCAGTGGCAGCAATTGAAGATAGAAGGCAGTTGGTTTCCGCATGCTTTTATCGGCAGTATGAATGAAATGATGCAGGCTGCTGCCGGCATCATTGAACGGCCGGATAATAGTGTGGAAGATTGTATTGATACAATGGCCTGCCTGGAAGCCGCATATAAAAGCAGTGAACAGGGTGGAGTTGGCCTTGATAGTGTGCAGTGATCTCTTTAAGGAGCAAAAAACTAAAATGAAAAAAATACTTTTTATACTCCTGGTTTTTACACAGCAGAAGTCTTCTGCTCAGCAGATCGCTTTTCCCGGTGCCGAAGGTTTTGGTAAATATGCCACCGGTGGCAGGGGCGGTAAAGTGGCCGCAGTAACCAATCTTAATGACAGCGGCGAAGGCAGTTTCAGAAATGCGTTGGAAAAATTTCCCGGCGAACCTTTAACCGTCATCTTTAAAGTGTCAGGTATCATCGAACTGCAATCAAAGATCCAGATCAAACGCAGCAACCTCACCATTGCCGGGCAAACTGCACCGGGCGATGGTATCTGTTTAAAGAATCAATCATTCATTCTTAATGGCGCATCTCAAAAAGGCAATCATGGCAATATCATTATACGGTTTATCCGATCACGCCCTGGTGGAACCGATAAAAAAGGACTGTATGGTTTTGATATGGAGAACTGTCACGATGTGATTGTTGACCACTGCAGCTTCAGCTGGGCCAATGAAGAATGTGCTGCCATGTACGATACAAGGAACACTACCGTGCAATGGTGTATCGTTAGCGAAGGATTGTATGAAGCCGGGCATCAGAAAGGCCATCGTTCTTACGGCGGTGTTTGGGGCGGACAGTATGCCAGCTATCACCACAATTTAATTGCCCATCAGAACAGTCGTGCCGTTCGTTTTAATGGGGCCCGGGCGCATGATACGATCGCATTGATCGATTACCGCAATAATGTTATCTACAACTGGGGCAATACCAACGCCTGCTATGGTGGCGAAGTGAATATTGCGGGCGGAGTTTCACAGGTTAACCTGGTAAATAATTATTACAAGCCCGGTCCTGCTACTGCACAAATAGAATTGAAATTCGTTCACGCCAGTTATACAGCCAGCGCTGCCAGGGGTACAGGCGAATGGTACCTGGATGGCAATATCATGGAAGAAAGCAGGTCGCTTACAAAAAAGAATTTCAAAGGCCTCGACCAGGTGGAAGAGGGCTATCCAAAAAAAGCTGAAGCAAAAAATGCGTTTGCCATTACAGCGCCAATACCCGAACAATCTGCAGCAGATGCTTATGAGGCTGTGTTGAAATATAGCGGAGCCATTTTGCCGAAAAGAGATGCGACCGATGAACGGGTTATTAATGAAACAAAAACCGGTAAGGCAAGCGGCAAGGGTGTTTTTGGTAAAGCAGGTATCATTGA
Organism: Ferruginibacter sp.; assembly: GCA_035328475.1. Classification (GTDB taxonomy): domain Bacteria; phylum Bacteroidota; class Bacteroidia; order Chitinophagales; family Chitinophagaceae; genus Ferruginibacter. The sequence continues at coordinate 26,508 of DAOLIP010000028.1, read as the reverse complement.
TTCCCCTTTAGCTGTTGGTGGCTGGGCTGAATATAAAACTATTGCGGCGCCGGTTGATACAGATGAAGACGGCATGCCGGATGAATGGGAGAAGAAAAATGGATTGAATGCGAATGATGCAGCTGATGGAAATAAAGTCGGGGCTGATGGATTTACCATGCTGGAGAAATATTTAAATGAGCTGGCAATTATTAAGTAAGCTTTATGAGACCAAATCTTATTTTTTTTCTGTCATTATTTCTTTCGATCGGTTTCGTAACAAGCCTGTATGCGCAAACAAAAGGGTCTATTAAAAAAGGACATATTGTAATAGATGTTATTAACCCGGAACATCCACGGATAAAACTTGGCGTTGAACGTTTACAAGCCTCCTTGATACAGACTGGTTATACCGTATCAATAAATACCAAGCCTCCCTTTCTTGCATCAAAGAAAAACATTTTGGTAGAGGATCTGTTGGAACGGGTATTAAATATTCCGGGAGAGATATCAATTAAAGAGCTGAGAAGTCTTCTGAAAAAGGAAGGTTATATTATTAAGTCTGAAAATGACAGCAATATTTATGTAGCAGGTAACGACCCCAGCGGAACCCTGTATGGATGCCTTGCCCTGGCAGAGAAGTTTTTGTCAGAAAAAAAATGGCCTGGTAAAATTGATATTGTTGATAGCCCCGAAATGGTTCTGCGTGGCCAATGCATCGGCATACAAAAATCAACGTATCTCCCCGGAAGAAATGTGTATGAATATCCTTACACACCCGAAACTTTCCCCTGGTTCTACGATAAAAAATTGTGGCTGCAGGTTCTGGATTCGATGCTGGAGAACAGGATGAATTCGCTGTATCTCTGGAACGGCCACCCTTTTGCTTCCCTGGTAAAACTGAAAGATTATCCTTATGCCGTTGAAGTAGACGATGCTACTTTCAAAAAGAACGAAGAGATATATCGCTTTATAACAACAGAAGCTGATAAACGGGGAATATGGGTGATACAGATGTTTTACAATATCATCGTATCAAAACCATTTGCTGAGCATCATAAAATAAAAACCCAGGAAAGGGAAAGGCCGATCATTCCGTTGATCGCAGATTATACCAGGAAATCCATCGCAGCATTTGTAGAAAAATATCCCAATGTTGGTTTGATGGTTTGTTTGGGCGAAGCCATGGAAGGTGTAGGCAAGGATGATGTGGAATGGTTTACCAAAACGATCATTCCCGGGGTACAGGATGGATTGAAAGCGTTGGGAAAAACGGAAGAACCTCCCATTGTTCTCCGTGCACATGATACCGATGCCCCTTCGGTGATGGAAGCCGCCTTGCCGATCTATAAAAATTTATATACCGAAGCAAAATTCAATGGCGAAGCATTAACCTATGCCAGGCCAAGAGGCGATTGGGCGAAATTGCACCAGCGCTTAAGTAAGTTAGGAAGTGTGCAGATAGAGAATGTACACATACTCGCCAACCTGGAACCGTTTCGATATGGCTCTCCTGATTTTATTCAACAATCGGTTGTTGGTATGCATGAAGTGATGGGTGGGAATGGCTTGCATTTGTATCCACAGGCATCTTACTGGGACTGGCCTTACAGCGCCGACAGTGTAAGGGGAAAACGTTTACTGCAAATTGAAAGAGACTGGATATGGTATAAGGCCTGGAGCCGTTATGCATGGAAGGCAAACCGGAACAGGGAAGACGAAATAAATTACTGGAGCAGGCAATTGGCTGATAAATTTGGTTGCAGTATTGCAGACGGGAAAAAAATATTAACAGCCTATGAAGAGATGGGAGAGATAGCACCGAAATTGTTGCGTCGCTTTGGAATAACCGATGGAAATCGTCAGACTCTTACATTGGGCATGCTGATGACGCAGCTGATCAACCCTTACCGTTATGGATTATTTACGTTGTTGTATGACGCAGAAGCCCCGGAAGGAGAGATGCTACTGGATTATGCAGACAAAGAATGGAAAGGCAAACCGCATACTGGTGAAACCCCGGTTCAGGTTAATGCTGATGTAAGGCAACATACTTTAAAAGCGTTGGATGCCATTAAAACATTATCCGTTAAAAAGAATAAAGAAGAATTTGAAAGGATAAGAACTGATGTGAAAAGTTATTATGCAATGGCATTTCATTTTGCATATAAAACAGAAGCTGCATTATCGGTATTGAAATATAAATACAGCAACAATGTAAAAGACCTGGAAGATGCTGCAGCGCTGCTTGACCAGAGTGTGACGATATACAGGGAGCTGACAAAAATTACGAATGCCACTTATCTCTATGCCAACAGTATGCAAACCTCACAACGCAAAATACCCATGCGGGGAGTTGATGGTACATACAAACATTGGAAAGAAATGCTGCCGGTTTTTGAAACCGAACTGAGTACGTTTAAAAGAAAAATTGATTCGCTTAAATTATCAAATACCAGGACTGCAACAGATATAAAGCCGTTTAAAAATGCAGAAGTAAGAACAACCGATTCGGCCGGTGCATCTTTTATTATTGCAAAGGGGGCAACAGTATTCGCAGACAGCAATCTTACTATTAAATCTTATGCTAAAGAGCTGGAAGGATTGGCGGGAGTAAATTTTGGATACCATCAGCAATTAAAAGAGAGTAGCTCATTTACGTTTGGATGTAGTAAGCCTGTTAAGGTGTTGGTTGGTTTTTTTAAACCACAAAAAGCAGCTTTTACAAAAGACACCATTTATTTAAAGGAACCCCAGCTGGAAACCAATGCCAGTGCTGATGATTATGGCCAGGCAGAAATAAAAATCTCAAATGCCATAGCTATTGAGGGTATGCCGCCGGTGAACATTCATAGCTATAGTTTTAATGCGGGAGTGCATACATTGAAATTTGAAAAAGGACTTTGTTTAATACTGGGATTTGTAGACGGAAACACTGTTTTACCCATATATGATGCAGGAGTGATGACTGATAAAAAAAATAAGAACCTGGATTGGTTATTTGAATAATCTCTCACAGATTGCTCAGATTAACACAGATGATCTGTGCAGATCCGTGCCATCTGTGAGCAAACATAACAAAGTGATTGTATTGGAAGCCTCAATAGGCTGGATTACATAACTGGTAAATATGAGGATCATCAAAAGCGTATATTTTATTGTGTTCATGTTCTTGTTGAGCATGCATACATCTTTTGCCCAGGACCTGAAGCTCTGGTACAACAAGCCAGCGGTTAAATGGACCGAAGCCCTGCCGCTTGGTAACGGAAGGATTGGCGCCATGGTCTTTGGCGGAGCAGAACAGGACAGGATACAATTCAACGAAGAAACATTGTGGACCGGCGAGCCAAGGGATTACAACAGGAAGGGAGCATACAAATATTTAGATTCAATAAGGCAGTTATTATTTGCCGGCAGGCAGAAGGAGGCAGAAGCTTTGGCTGAAAAAGAATTCATGGGCACCAAAAGCAACGACGGCAAAAAAGATGCATGGCTGAAAACCGTTTTACAAAACAGCGATCCTGCTGCAGCAGACTTTGATGACAGTAAATGGAAGACCATGGCTGTGCCGTCTTACGATGGATGGGAAGCAGCAGGTTTTGAGGGGCTGGACGGTGCAGTATGGTTACGCACTGTTTTTGAATTGCCTGCATCCTGGAATGGAAAAGACCTGCAACTTGACCTGAACCGCATTCGGGACTATGATCTGACCTATGTAAATGGAAAACTCATCGGTACACAACAGAATACAGAAGCAAGAAAATATATTATTCCTGCATCGGTTTTACATGTTGGCAGAAATACCATTGCCGTGCAGGTAATTAATTATACCGATAAAGGCGGCATTGCGGGATATAAAGACACGGCCAGGCATATTGGTATCTACCCGGTTGGAGATGAAGCAGCAAAAATTTCATTGAATGGCCAGTGGAAATACTTTATACAAAATGATGAGCCACTGGCTGCAGGCGCTTACCAGGCGGCTTACCAGCCTTTTGGCGACCTGTTCTTGACATTCAAAAATGCAGGCAAGGTTGAGAACTATAGAAGGGAACTGGATATTTCAAATGCCGTTGCTGCCACTTCTTATTCTGTAGAGGGCGTTGCGTTTAAACGGGAATATTTTATCAGCCAGCCCAACCAGGTAATGGTGATCCGGTTAACGGCCTCACAAAAAAAGCAGATCAATTTTATAGCAACCTTAAATAGTCCGCATAAGAATTTTGTTGTTAAGAAAATAGATGATCATACCATCGCACTTTCGGTAAAAGTGCGCAATGGGGTATTGCGTGGAGAAAGTTACCTGCGGGTAAAAACAAAGGGGGGTATTATAAATGTGAGCAATAATGAGGTATCAATTGCATATGCGGATGAAGCTGTCTTTTATTTAACGGCAGGCACCAGCTATAAAAATTATAAAGACGTTACTGCCGATCCTGTTAAGCCTTGTACCGATGCCTTGCATTCAATTGCCGGGAAAACATATGCCCAAATAAAAGCAGCGCATATAAAAGAGTATCAAAATTATTTCAACACATATTCAATACAATTAGGTAATGCTGAATTAGCAGGCTCTGAAACCTCCTCTCTTTTGGAGAGAGGGTTGGGGGTAAGGTCCTTGCCAACAGACCAAAGGTTAGATAAATTTGCCTCTTCCAGCGATCCTTCTTTTGTTGCATTGTATCAGCAATACGGCCGGTATCTGCTGATCTCTTCATCACGCCCGGGTACCAGGCCGGCAAACCTGCAGGGTATCTGGAATGACCTGCTCACACCTCCCTGGGGCAGTAAATACACCACCAATATCAATGCAGAGATGAATTACTGGCCGGCGGAGTTGTTGAATCTTTCTCCCATGCATGAGCCCTTGTTCGGCATGACAGATGAGTTATCGCAAACCGGTAAAGAAACAGCAAAGGAATATTACAATGCGCCGGGCTGGGTATTGCATCACAACACCGATATATGGCGGGGTACGGCGCCCATCAATGCTGCCAATCATGGTATTTGGGTTACAGGAGGCGCATGGCTCTGCCAGCACCTCTGGGAACATTACCTGTTTACACAGGATGAATTGTTTTTGAAGAACAGGGCTTACCCGGTAATGAAAGAAGCGGCCTTATTCTTTAATTCTTTTTTAATAAAAGATCCGGCAACGGGTTACCTGGTAAGTACGCCATCCAATTCGCCGGAACAAGGAGGACTGGTTGCAGGGCCAACCATGGATCACCAGATCATACGCACTCTTTTTAAAAATGTGATCAAGGCTGCTGAATTACTGAATGTGGATGTTGCATTCAGAAAAACGCTGGAAGAAAAATACAAACTTATCGCACCAAACAAGATCGGCAGGCTGGGGCAGCTGCAGGAATGGATGAAGGATATAGATGACAGTACCAATAAGCACCGGCACATTTCTCATTTGTGGGGTATGTACCCCGGCAGCGAAATAAGCTGGGAGGATGATGCATTGATGAATGCGGCAAAACGGTCGTTGTTATACCGGGGCGATGCCGCTACCGGCTGGAGCCTGGGCTGGAAGATAAATTGCTGGGCAAGGTTCAGGAATGGCGATCATACCTTTAAAATGATACAGATGCTGATGAGCCCGGTAAAGGGCGGCGCAGGCAGTTATCCCAATTTATTTGATGCACACCCGCCGTTCCAGATAGATGGCAACTTTGGCGGCGCAGCAGGTATTGGGGAAATGCTGTTGCAAAGTCATACAGGGATCATTGAGATACTTCCTGCATTGCCGGCTGCATTGCCCGATGGCGAAGTGAAAGGCATTTGTGCAAGAGGAGGATTTGTGATTGATATGAAATGGAGTGATGGGAAATTGGATAAACTGATTGTTGTTTCCAAAGCAGGCATGCCATTGCTATTGCGCTACAACAGTATTGTGAAAAATATTGCAACAATAAAAAATGGTATTTACACATTTGATGCATCGCTTAACAAACTATAATTTTTTTGGGGGGACAAGCTTTGGTTTTTCATGGCGACATCGTTGTGTCACTCACTTGTACCGCATACCATTATTGAACGTGTTCCATATCGTAAAATGTATATGCAGACTCTCAAGTTTTCAGAGTCGTAAACGGAGGGGTTTGGGGAGGCTTTTTGTGTTCCTTTGTGCCTTGCTGTCTTTGTGGTTCAACTCCTTCTCTCAACGACAGGATATCCTCCTCAACAACAACTGGCAAACCAGGCCCGGTCAAGCAACGCAATGGAAACCGGTAAGCATTCCGCATAACTGGGATGATTATTATGGATACAGGAGATTGCTGCACGGCAACCTGCATGGCAATGCTGAGTATAAAAAGGAGATGGTTGTAAAGCAGTCAAAGAACGGCAACCGTTTCTTCTTGTACTTTGAAGGGGCAGGCAGTTACGCAACCGTTTTACTGAATGGGAAATTTGTGGGAAGCCATGCAGGCGGCAGAACCACTTTTACTTTGGATGTAACTGATGTGATCAGAACAGATGGAACAAAGAATATACTTGAAGTGAAAATTGCTCATCCTCCCGGCATCAAAGATCTTCCCTGGGTTTGCGGCGGCTGCAGCGATGAACGGGGTTTCTCGGAAGGGTCGCAACCGATGGGTATCTTCCGGCCGGTGCATTTAATTATTACCAGGGATGTAAGGATAGAGCCGTTTGGCGTTCATGCCTGGGCTGATATCCAGAATACAGCAACTTCATTATCTGTTAAGGCTACATTTAAAAATTATTCCCAGCAAAACAGGCATGTTGTAGTTGTAAATCAATTAGTAGATGCCACAAGGAAAGTGGTGAGAGAAATTTCATCTTCACATTCTTTAAAAGTAAATGATTCGATCACCATTTCGCACAATATGATTGATATAGGTAATCTTACTTTGTGGAATATAGAAAACCCGTATCTCTATAAAATTGTAACCCTCATCAAAGAAAATAATGCTGTTATTGACAAAACCGAAACTGATTTTGGTTTCCGGAAATTAAAATGGAACAGCCCTTCTCAACAGTTTATATTAAACGGGAAACCTGTTTTCATCAACGGCATTGCAGAATATGAACACTTGCTCGGGCAAAGCCATGCATTCAGCAACGAACAGGTCATTGCCCGGATAAAATGGATTCAGTCAGCCGGCTTTAATGCCTTCCGGGATGGTCACCAACCGCATAATCTGGTGTATGGAAAACTATGTAATGAAAAAGGGATTCTCTGGTGGACACAATTAAGTGCACATGTTTGGTACGATACAAAGGAATTCAGGGATCATTTTAAAACGCTGTTAAGGGAATGGGTGATAGAAAGACGCAACGACCCTTCGGTAATTTTATGGGGACTGCAAAACGAAAGTAAACTGCCCAAAGAGTTTGCAGAAGAATGTACAGCACTCATCCGTTCACTTGATCCAACCGCATCAACCCAACGCCTGGTAACCACCTGCAACGGCGGGGAGGGTACCGATTGGGATGTGCCGCAAAACTGGACGGGAACTTACGGCGGCAATCCTGCTACCTATGCAAATGATCTTAAGAAACAAATACTGGTAGGTGAATACGGAGCCTGGCGAACGATCGACCTGCATACCGAAGGCGGCTTTGTACAAAACGGTATTTTAAGTGAGGATAGAATGACGCAGCTGATGGAACAAAAAATACGATTGGCAGAAAGTGTAAAAGATAGTGTAGCCGGCCATTTTTTCTGGCTGCTTACTTCGCATGATAATCCCGGTAGAGTACAAGGTGGGGAAGGAGCAAGAGAGTTGGACAGGATCGGCCCGGTGAATTACAAAGGCTTGCTTACGCCCTGGGAAGAGCCAACGGATGCCTATTATATGTATCGCAGTAACTATGCTGATAAAAATAAAGAACCGATGGTATATATCGTTTCACATACCTGGCCCAACCGGTGGATGAAGCCAGGGATCAAAGGCAGTATTTATGTGTACAGCAATTGCGATGAAGTGGAATTGTTCAATGATATAAACAATGCCTCTCTCGGCAAACAAAAACGAAACGGCATTGGCACGCATTTTCAATGGGATAAAGCGAATATACAATACAATGTGTTGTATGCAGTTGGTTATGTGAATGGAAAGGCGGTTGCAAGAGATACAATTGTATTGTTTCATTTACCAGCATCACCAAACTTTACTAAGCTTTATGTCAGTACAAAGTCAGTCACAAAACCGCTGGAAGGATACAATTATATCTACCGGGTAAATTGTGGAGGCGCTGATTACAAAGATGAGCATGGAAATGTATGGCTTGAAGACAGGGCATTCAATCCGGAGATCACGGGCCACGGTTCTACTTCCTGGACAACAGATTTTCCAGGGATGCCTTCTTTTTTCGCAAGCCAGCGAAGAACTTTTGCGCCAATAAAGAATACAAAAGACTGGAAACTCTTTCAATCATTCAGGTATGGAAAGGATAAATTAAAGTTTCAATTTGATCTGGAAGATGGAGAATACCTGGTAGAACTGTATTTTATTGAGCCATGGCTGGGCATTGGTGGCGGAATGAATGCAAAAGGAATGCGGCTATTTGATGTAGCTGTTAATGGTAAAATTGTGTTGAATGACCTGGATATATGGAGTGAAGCCGGAACAAATGCTGCAATAAAGAAAACAGTGAAAGTGAACGTGAAGGGTGGACAAATGGTCATATCATTCCCGGAAACTAAAGTGGGCGAGGCTTTAATATCAGCAATTGCCATTGCAAAAGGAGGCATTCCCGAATCGAGAAGAGCTACCAGAAGAAGCAGTTCAAACAGAATGAATTCCTGGTTAGATATCGGAACTGAATTATTTGCAGAAGATAACATCTGTATCAATTCCCTGCCTTCTAACCTTTTTGGTGCAAAATGGGTTGAGCTAAATAGCAGCACAGCAATAAAGCTGTTTAAGTTCACATCTTATGAAACGAATGATTTGTTTATTGCAATAAAAACAGGTTACACGGATACCGCTTTTTTAAAGGGTTTTGAAAATACCCGAACAGAGATCATTACCAATGAAGATGGCGGAAAACAATACCACGTTTATCGCAGGCGTTTTGCGAAAGGGGATACGATGACCTTTACTATTAATCGGGATATGATTGTTTGCAGGCAACCGGTAAATAACATGCAACCTGCCTTTGACCTGAAACCAATCACATCTTACCGGACCAATGTAGCCCTACCGGGCGAAGGGGTGATCAAGGAACAATTTGCCGGCCGGGAATGTGCGGTAGTTAGATCTGATGGCAAAGTAACCATTGAATGGCCGGTACAAACCGGTGTGGCAGATATCTATTCTATTACCATGAAATATTTTTATGGTAAAGAACAACCGGTAAATGCAAAACTGCAACTGATCGGGGCAGGGCAGACCATGATGCTGGAAGAGCCGGTTAATTTTACTTTTACCCGGGAGGGGAAATGGAACCAGTTCACTATTAATACCGGCAGCATGATCAATGCAGGAAATTATACGGTGAAACTGATCGTGGAAAATGCAACAGGTTTGGCAGTGAGTGGGATCGAAGTGCAGTGAAATATTACCGGGTAAAAATAGCAGTAGTATCTTATTTTAAAAAAAGCTGTCTCCGCAGGTTGGCGGATGTCGAAGGCGGGGTTCAAAAAAATATACCGGCTTCGACAAGCTCAGCCTGACGCCCTATTGAGGTATAAAAGACTATTTAAAATGAGACACTGCTGAATTAACAGAACATTTACAATGAAACGATTGCTGACTTTTGGAATGCTTGCTTTGTTTGCAATTACTTTGCATGCACAAGATCTTTCGGTCACTAATCTCACATGTGCTTACCGAACAAATCCATTAGGTGTAGATGCATTTAATCCCATACTTTGCTGGCAATTGAAATCTAAACAAAACAATGTTTTACAAACTGCATACAGGATACTGGTAGCAGACGATACTGCTATACTTACTAAGAATATCGGGAATACCTGGGATTCAAAAAAGATACAAAGCTCATCTTCTATACAAATAAAATATGCCGGTAAAGCTTTACTGTCAGCCAAAAAATATTTTTGGAAAGTTATCGTGTGGGATAATAAAGGGAATACTGCCGAAAGTAAAATTGCCAGCTGGCAAATGGGTTTACTTAAAGAAAAGGGCCTGCCTACCGGACAGGCAGGCTGGGCAAATGCAAAATGGATCGCTTATGAAAATCTGCCGGATTCTTTAAAGATCGTCCCGGCTGAACATGGTAATGGAAAGAAAGAGTGGGGCAAACGACCGGATGTGTTACCGCTTTTGAGAAGATCATTTTCTGTTTCAAAAAAAATAAAACAGGCCACGGCCTTTATATGCGGACTGGGACAATTTGAAATGAGCATCAACGGCAAAAAAGTAGGCGATCATTTTTTAGACCCGGGCTGGACAAAATTTGATAAACAGGCACTGTATATAAGTTTTGATATCACTGATCATTTAAATCAGGGTATTAATGCAATTGGGGTAATGCTGGGCAATGGATTTTTTTATATCCCCGGTGAACGTTACCGAAAAATGACCGGCGCTTATGGTTATCCAAAAATGATCACAAGGATATTGATCGAATATACTGATGGCACTGCAGAAAATATCGTGAGTGATGAAAGCTGGAAGACTGCTCCTTCACCCATTACGTATTCAAGCATTTATGGCGGAGAAAATTACGATGCAACGCTGGAGCAGCAAGGTTGGGATACACCGGGCTTTAATGATGTCAACTGGAAAAATGTTGTACTGACAACGCCGCATGTATTGGTTTCGCAAACGGCCGAACCAATTAAAGTGATGCAGGAGTTTGAACCGGTGAGTGTAAAGGAGATTAAAAAGAATACCTGGCTGTATGATATGGGGCAAAACATGTCGGGCATTCCACGAATAACTGTTACAGGAAACAATGGTGACACCATACGCATTACGCCGGCAGAATTATTAAAAGAAGATGGCACAGCTAATCAGCGGGCAACCGGAAGTCCTTCTTATTATTTATACATTTTAAGTGGCAGGGAAAGCACCCCTTTAGGGGATGGGGGCTGGCAACCACGTTTTACTTACTATGGGTTCCGTTATGTACAGGTAGATATATTACCCAATAAAAAAAATGAAACTGCCCCAACCGCAACAAAAGTAACAACAGTAAAAGCCCTGCACACCAGGAACAGTGCTGCTACTGCAGGCTCGTTTACCTGTTCCAATGAATTGTTCAATAAAATAAACAGCCTGATCAAATGGTCGGTTAACAGCAATATGCAAAGCCTGTTTACTGATTGTCCGCACAGGGAAAGGCTGGGCTGGCAGGAACAATTACACCTGATGGGTACGGCCATTCAGTATAATTATGATATTCACACATTGAGTAAGAAAATAACAGCTGATATAAGGGTAGAACAAAATACCAATGGGCTGGTTCCGTCTACGGTTCCGGAATACACCCAAATGCATTTCGCCGATGGCTATTTCAGGGACTCACCGGAATGGGGCAGCAATGCAGTTCTTTTTCCATGGAGTTTGTACCAGTGGTATGGTGATAAAGAAGAATTGGCACACAATTATCCCGCCATGCAAAACTATTTGAATTACCTGCATACAAAAGACAGCAGTTATTTGCTGATGTATGGTTTAAGTGATTGGTACGACCTTGGCCCTAACCGCCCGGGCTTTTGTCAGCTTACGCCTATGGGGTTAACAGCCACGGCCTATTATTACAGGGCCCTTGTGGTTATGGAAAAAATTGCAACACTGCTGGGTAAAAAAAGTGATATTATAAAATATGCACAGTGGGCAGGTATGGTGAAACGGGCATTTAATAGAATGTATTATCATGCAGATACAAAACAATACGGCAGCGGCAGCCAGACATCCAATGCCATTGCAGTAAGCATGGGTTTGGTAAATGAAAAAGATAGAAATGCTGTGATTGAAAATATTGTGAAAGATATTCAGCAGCGTAATTACCGTTTAACAAGCGGTGATATTGGTTTTCATTACCTGCTGAAAGTATTGAACGATGCAGGGCGAAATGATGTAATCTTTAAAATGAATAACCGTACCGATGTGCCTGGCTATGGGTACCAGATTGAGCATGGGGCCACAGCACTTACAGAATCCTGGCAGGGGTTGCCCATTGTAAGCAATAATCATTTAATGCTGGGGCATTTGATGCAATGGTTTTATGAAGGGCTTGCCGGAATATCGCAGGCAGAAAATAGCGTGGGCTATAAGAATATCGTTATTCGTCCGCAGGTGGTGGGCGATATAACCCATGCGGCGGCAGGTTTTCAATCGCCTTATGGAGAAATCAGATCAGCATGGAAGAAAACAGGCAACAGTTTTGAATTGAAAGTGATTGTGCCTGCAAACAGTACCGCTGCTATTTATTTGCCAGGTGCAGGCAAGGCGGTTAAAGTAGGTTCAGGCAGTTATAATTACCAGTTAACGCTAAAGTGATTTTAAGTGAAAAGAAATTATTGTATTATATTTTTTGTATTGCTGTTATTGCAAAACTCATTTGCACAATCGCCACGCAGCGTAATTGATTTTAACGCCGGCTGGAAATTTTTGTTGGGAAACGACAGTGCGTCTATCAATCCATCTTACAGCGATGCAAAATGGCGAACACTTTCTTTACCGCATGATTGGAGTATAGAAAGCAATTTTATAAAAGAAGCGCCTGCTACCAACCAGGGAGGCTCTTTACCCGGCGGCATTGGCTGGTACAGAAAAACATTTACGGTGCCTGCATCAGCAAAAAATAAAAATGTAAGTATAGAGTTTGATGGCGTCTATAAAAACAGCGAGGTTTGGATAAACGGCCGTTACCTTGGCAAACGGCCTTATGGGTACAGTAGTTTTTCTTATGATCTAACGTCCTATTTGTTCTTCAGTAAGGCGAATGTGATTGCAGTAAAAGTGGATAACAGCCGGCAACCCGATTCAAGATGGTATACCGGTAGCGGAATTTACCGGGATGTAAAATTGGTGGTAAAGAACAGGATCGCTTTTAAAGAAAATGGTATTTATGTAATGCCTGGAATAAACGAAGGGCAAGGCAGCCTCAACATCCATGCCTGGATACAGGCGCCCGAACAAAACAGATCGCTTTTTACGATTCAGTATGAATTATATGACGCAGCCGGCAACCCTGTAAAAAATGAAGCCTACCATACCATGATGATGCATAGCCTGGCGGGAAGCGAAACAAAATACCTGTTCACGTATCGGTTTAAGGATCCTGTATTGTGGTCAGTTACTCATCCATACTTGTATACGCTTAAGGCAAAACTTGTGGTGGATGGTGTGCAAACAGATGAAGTGGTTACCCGGTTAGGAGTTCGTCAGTTTGTATTTGATGCACAAAAGGGTTTCTTTCTCAACGATCAACCTTTAAAAATAAAAGGGGTGTGCATGCACCACGACCTGGGCGCCCTGGGAGCTGCTTTTAATAAAGCAGCTGCAAAACGCCAATTGATCATTTTAAAGGAAATGGGTTGCAATGCCATCCGCTTTTCGCACAACCCGCCTGCCAGTACCTTGCTTGATCTGTGTGATGAGATGGGCTTCCTGGTAATGGACGAAGCTTTTGATATGTGGCGGAAACGGAAAAATAAAAACAAATACGATTATCACCTGGATTTTGATGAATGGCACGAACGGGATCTGCAGGCCATGGTGCTGCGTGACCGGAACCATCCTGCTGTTTTTATGTGGAGCATTGGTAACGAAATACGGGAACAGTTTGACAGTACCGGCACAGCAATTACCAGCAGGCTGGTTGAGATCGTAAAGGAATTGGATGCCACCAGGCCCGTAACTTCGGCATTGACCGAAACGATGCCGGATAAAAATTTTATTACCAGGGCCGGTGCCCTGGATGTGCTTGGGTTTAATTATAAGTATTATGATTATGCTGCTTTACCTGATCGTTTTCCCGGGCAAAAATTTATTGCTACCGAAACGGCTTCTGCCCTGGCAACAAGGGGAGTGTATCAATTTCCATCAGACAGTATGAGGATATGGCCACCCGATTATAAAGCACAGGATACATTTGAAGGTAATAAAGATCATACCGCTTCGTCCTATGATAACACGTATGCCTATTGGGGAGGTACCCATGAACAAACCTGGCTTGCCGTAAAAAAGTATCCGCACATGGCGGGCATATTCGTATGGAGCGGCTTTGATTTTTTGGGGGAGCCATTGCCGTATCCAAATTTCCCCGCAAGAAGTTCTTACTATGGCATAGTTGACCTGGCCGGTTTCCCCAAGGATGTATATTATATGTATCAAAGTGAGTGGACGGATAAGCCGGTGCTTCATCTATTCCCTCATTGGAACTGGAACAAGGGCGACCCGGTAGATATATGGGCATATTACAACAATGCCGATGAAGTGGAACTGTTTGTAAATGGCAGATCAGTTGGCAAGCAAAGTAAAAAAGACAGTATTCTGCATGTGATGTGGCGTGTTCCTTTTGAACCCGGTACCATAAAGGCGGTCTCCAGGAAGAATGGTAAGATTGTTTTAGTAAAAGAAATTAAAACGGCGGGTAAGCCGGCTAAAATAGAATTGATCGCTGACAGGAAAATGATCCATGCAAACGGTAAGGATATGGCTTTTATAACCGCGAGGGTTGTGGATGCAGCCGGCAATACTGTTCCCGGCGCCAGTAACCCGATCAATTTTTCCATTTCGGGCAACGCAACCATTGCGGCCACCGATAATGGATACCAGGCAGATACAGTTTCACTCACCGGTCATACAAGACAGGCCTGGAAAGGTATGGCCCTGGTTATGGTAAGATCATTCTCAAAAAAGGGGAATAGTACATTAACTGCCCGCTCTCCCGGTTTGCTTCCGGCAACGATTGCGTTGAAGATAGCTGATTAACACAGCTTGCGTCTGGTTTAAATCTTCGTTATTTTTTTTTGAAAATAGTAAAATCTTACATCTTTATAACAAAACCTTACATTGTTACGCCATGGGGGCGCCAGTACCTTTAGTTTCAATAAATGGATATTCTTCACAGGCCATTTATCAACGATTAAAATATGCTAGTGAAAAGGTTTCAGCTTGCTGTTATGAAAGTACGAACTACAGGTGTTATTGAAACCGGCAGGTATTACCTTTTACTGCATTCTCTCATTTCTTTCCGTTTACCTCATGCAAAAATGATTTTACCGGCAATCGTATTGTTGTGCAGCGTTACTGTTAATGCACAGCCACATGATCCGGCAGCTCCGGATTCGGCCTATCAAAAAGTTATTGCTGAACGAACCGCCAAGATCATTAATACGCTTGGAATCGCTGACCCGGCGCTGTATAAAAAGGCTCAACAGGTACTGGCTGACCAGTACCTTAAACTAAATGCCATTCATGATAACAGTAAAGCAGGCATTGCGGCGATCAAAGCAACGCAACGCACAACCGAAGAAACGAACGAGGCAATAAGGAAGGAAGACGAAAAGAAAGCAACGGCATTAAGCACACGGCATGTTGTTTTTATGGCTCAGTTAAAAGAAATACTGACAGAAGAACAGATTGAAAAAGTAAAGGACGGGATGACTTACCGGGTATTGCCGGTTACCTGGGCAGCCTACCTGGATATGCTTCAGAAATTAACACAGGAACAGAAAGATAAAATGTATGCCTGGCTGGTTGAAGCAAGAGAACTTGCCATGGATGAGGGTTCCAGCGAAAGGAAACATGCGGTATTCGGAAAATATAAAGGACGTATCAATAATTATTTATCAGCCCAGGGTTATGATATGAAGAAAGAAAGTGAAGAATGGGCCAAACGGGTGCAGGCAGCAAAAGAAACAAAACAGAATTCTAACTACTGATAAACGTTTCATTTTTTCAAAACCAACGCTATATGACAAAGCATCACTTAAGGAAGGTACTGCTCCTTCAGTTTTTACTACTGCTTGGCTGCATATCATTTGCCCAACAAAAAACTGTTACCGGTAAGGTATTGGATGCAGATGGTAATCCTTTACCCGGAGTTACTGTCGGGATAAAAGGAACCAATACAAATGTGCAGACCATCGCCGACGGTTCGTTCTCCATCACCGTTCCGTCAAACCAAACGGTGCTTAAATTTTCCAGCGCCGGTATGAAGTATGAAGAACATACCGTTGGCAGCCGGTCAGCGATCGTAATTAAAATGGAGAAAGACATCAAATTAATGGACGATGTGGTGGTGGTAGGATACGGCACCAAAAAAAGAGTGAATATACAGGGAGCGGTCTCCACTATTAAAGCTGCTGAAATTGAAGATATCCCGGTAGCTAACCTGCCATCATCTTTGGTTAACAGGGTGCCCGGTGTGAGTGTGAACTTCAGTTCCGGAAAGCCTGGTTCAACCACATCAATAAATATACGTAACGCATTTAATTTCCCCGGAGGCAATATAGATGGTATTACCACGCAGCCTCTGATTGTTATTGATGGTATTATTTCAAACCCTACTCAATGGACGCAGGCAACCAATGCAGATTTTTTTGAGAACCTGGATGCCAGCCAGATCGAGGATATTACCTTCCTAAAGGATGCCTCAGCCGCAATTTACGGAGCTGCAGGTGCCAAGGGTGTGATTCTTATTACTACCAAAAAAGGCAAACCCGGTAAACCAAAAATTTCATACTCAGGCTATTTTGGTTATTCAACCGAAGCAGTAAAATCAGAAAGTCTTACTGCTTATGAGCACGCTAAGTTTCTGAATGATGGATATACATTGACAGGGGCTGCTTCTAACCTGCGGTTTTCACAGGCCGACCTGGATTCGTTAAAAGGAATTGAAGACAAATCATGGTACGATCGTTTCTGGAAAGCCGGTAAAGTACAGCGCCATACTATAAATGTTTCGGGCGGTACAGAGCGGGTTACCCTTTTTGCAGGAGGCAGTTATTATAGTGAAACAGGTAACTATGGCAAGATATCTACCAAAAAGTACAGTTTACGTACCGGGATGAATGCAACGATCGTGGAAGGGCTTACTGCCAGTGTTAGTTTCGCAACAGATTTTAACCGGGAAGAAAGTAATAATCATAAGAATGCACTTGCTGAAACCGATGACCTGACCATTCGGGCCTTATACTTAACACCCAAATGGGTGCCGGTTACCATCGGCGATAAGATAGTTGGCTTCCAGGGTGCTAATAATTCATCTCCGCAGAACCAGAACTGGAGCCTGTTGGGCGTGCATAACTCCGGCTCTTACCGGGATAATAAATCGCAGGGACTTGCAGTGAATGCCTCATTGGAGTGGAGACCCAAAATTGTAAAAGGTTTAGCTGCACGGATTCAATATGGTAAAAACAACCGGACGGCCAGCGGTAAAGGATATTATGCTTCATACTTTGTATCAAACCTGCAACGCCGTGGACAGAACAGTTTATTATACTCCGGCCAGCTGGTATCAACACCAGGCGCCAGCCCAACAGTAAAAATTACCAATAACGATCAGATAGAAGAGGGTACCACAACTTCAGAAAATTATCAATTGATAGCTACCTTGTCGTATGCCAGGAAATTCCGGAATCACGACCTGGATGTAATGGTAGGGTTTGACCAAAGTGAAGCTGAAAGCCGCAATATTCTTTTATCAAAATCAACACAATTGGTGCAGGGGGTAGATGAGTTCTGGGCTTTCAGCAACGATCCTTCTACACTGGGCAGCGTACAGGATGCCCTAAGGAATCCACAGACTTTTCTCACTGCGAAACGTTCTTACCTTGGCCGGTTGAACTATTCGTTCAAGGGTAAATATTTCTTTGAATTCATTGGCCGGGCAGATGCTTCTGTGAATTTTGCACCTGAGAACAGGTGGGGATTTTTCCCAACCGTTGGAATAGGCTGGAGAATAAGCGATGAGAAATTCTTCCGGAACATAACTTTTGTCAATTCACTTAAGCTGAGAGCCAATCTGGGGTTGGTGGGAGAAGACAGGGTTGGTAGCCGTTTATGGGAATCAAGATATACACAATCAACCGGTATATTATTAGGCGGTGTGTCAACCGGAGGCCTGGATCCCAATATTTATCCAAACCGCCATATTACCTGGGAAAAATCAAGGACGTTAAATGTTGGATTTGACGCCACCGTCTACCGTAACAAGATAAATATAACAGCAGAGTTTTACCAGCGCTATACCTACGACGGTTATGACAGGTATGCCGCCAGCGTATTTCCCCCTACAGCAGGGATACCACCACCACTTATTAACTACGGTAAGCATTTGAGTTGGGGGGCAGAGTTTGCCATTGGTTACCGCACTAAGATCGCAAGAGACTGGGGTTTCAGTGCCGACGTAAACTTTGGATGGAGCAACAGCCAGTTGATGCAGTCATTTTACAACGAAGCATTCTTGGGCCAGTTTGGTCCTGACCAGTTAAACATACAGGTTGGCCGTGACCCAAGAAGGTATAACAGCAATAATATAGGCTATATAGCAAAAGGGATATTAAGAACACAGGCAGAAGTGGATGCCATACTGGCAAAGAATCCGAACTACCTGATCGGTGGTGTGAAGCCGCAGGTTGGATTCATGGACTTTGAAGATATAAACGGTGATGGCCAGATCACGGAAGCAGGCGATGCCACACTTATGTTCAACAGGACCACACCTGTAATTGGTTTTGGTTTTACACTGGGAGCCACTTACAAACAATTCAGGCTTAGTACCAATATAAATCTTTCAATAGGCGGTAAACGTTTGTACGATTCAGAAGCCAGGAAAGTGCCGACCACTACTCAAAATGCACCGGCTTTCTGGGCCGATCACTGGACGCCTGAAAATCCAAATGGGAAATACCCAAGGGCAGATGCACCATTGGTTACCGCCAACTCAACTTTCTGGGCGGTTAATGGTACCCAGTGCCGGGTGAATAATATGATTCTTTCTTACCAGATGCCCAGGGCAATTGCTTCAAAACTGAAGATCCCCGATCTGCGCATCATGCTCACCGGAACCAACCTGTGGAATATTATTAACCCGTTAAAATATAAAGATCCCTATACGTCAAACTATGCCAACTATCCTACACTCAGAACATTTTCGGTGGGTATAAATGCAAGTTTATAAGATCAACTATTGCTTAATAACTATTTAAAAGAAAATTATGAGATATATAAAAAATACAGGAAAGTTGATGCTGCTGGCAGCACTGGCAGCCGTCATCGGATTGGCAGCCTGTAAAAAAGATTCAGATTTTTTTGATATCGATGACCCCCAGGGTATCGATTCCAAGATCTGGAGCGATGAAGGCGCTGTGGGTTTATACCTGAACAGAACCTATGGATTGATAATGCCGCAGTGGCCAACGGCCGGGGGTATTCACAACACTTCCGATGAGTTGAACAATGTGAATACCGCTTTTTTATACGGCACGCTGAACGAAAATTCCGTTACCGATATAGGAACCGGTAATGCCATTACCACCAACCGGTATTTTGATATACGCCGCTGTAATGTTGCCATAGAAGGACTGAATGCCAGTACGTTGCCCGATGCAACCAGGGAAACCCTGAAAGGACAGTTCTTCTTCCTGAGGGCCTATGTATATTTCAGGTTGGTTAATTTATATGGTGGCGTTCCGCTGGTATTAAAATCACAGGACCTTGATGGGGAAGACCTGAATGTTCCCCGTGCCAAAACAAGCGAGTGTATAGCTGCCATTGTAAGGGACCTTGATTCGGCGGCGGCAAGGCTGCCGGTAGCATGGACGGGTAACGACGTAGGCCGTGTTCCCCGTGCAGCGGCATCGGCTGTAAAAGGAAAAGTGTTGATGTATTGGGCCAGTGCACAGTTTAACCCGACAAATATCTCTACCCGCTGGGACGATGCGTATGCTGCCTGCAAAGCCGCCTACGATCAATGTATTGCAGATGGGTTTCTTCTGATACCGAACTATTCAAATATTTTCATCACAGAAGATCATAAAGAAATTTTGCTGGTAAGAAAATATAATACATCAAGAGATTTGGGAAACACTATTGAAAGTGTTACCCGTCCGGATTCTGAAACAGACGGATCCAGCGGACAGAACCAGCCAACCTGGAATTTGGTTCAGGCTTATACCATGAACAATGGGTTGCCTACCACGCATGCTTCTTCGGGATATAATAATATCATGTTCTGGCAAAACAGGGACCCCCGTTTTGATGCTACCATTGCATACAACGGTAACCCCTGGCCTTTAAGCGGTAAAGCCACCCGCAAACAATGGTCGCATGTGGGAGTGCCTGATGAAGCATCCGGTACGATCGTAACAGGCTTTTATTGTAAACGGCTTTGTAATCCAAGCTTTACAGCAGCTCAGTCAGTGTATGTATCAGGTACAGGCGGCGGCAGCGGTATGGACTGGATCGAAATGCGTTTTGCAGAAGTATTGATGAACCTTGCTGAGTGTGCCAATGAAACCGGCAGGCTTACAGAAGCAAAAGACCTGGTACGTATCCTTCGCCAGCGGGCAGGCATCGTAGCCGGTTCATTCGACTATGGGCTGGGCGTGGCAACAGATAAGATTTCCATGCGCAGCCTGGTATTGAATGAAAGGATGATAGAATTTGCGATGGAGGGAAAACGGTATTGGGATCTTCGGAGAACAGGTAATTATGGTTTAATTACTGCCAGGCAATCGTATAAGCTTACACCCAAGCCGCCTTACTATGCCGGTTCTGGTTCCGTTGCAGGCCGAATTTATCTTGACATGGCAAATGCGGCAGGTGCCAGGCCAAGGGATACGGCTAATTTGAACCTCCAGTCAACATACGTTTCTATTTACACAGCTCCGGGTGCCATTGCTTCCCTGGAAGGATCAAACGTAATTAATATTCCATCAAAATATTATTTCTATGCGTTGCCGAATTTCTTTAGCCAGAATTCATTTACAATACAACAAACGATGGGCTGGATAAACGGCACATTTGATCCATTACAATAATCAATTTATAAAAATGAGCTTTTGTATGAAATGAGCCATAATAAATGTGAATACCAAACGAAATGTTTATAGGCAAATTCCATGTGACAAAAAACAATAAATATAAACACATGAAAAAATATATAATTGGATTCTTTGCAGCCGGCATTTTATTTTCTGCCTGCAAAAAAAAGGTTGATCCCGTAGACACTTATGGCGTAACGGTGGAATACAGGAACAGCGGCCCCAAGTTTGTTACCGGCAATGTTACCGTTAATCCAAAGGACAGTATTTATTTTGACTTTACCATAACCTCACAGGCAGATATGTCTTATGTGGAGATCCAGAAAAACGGGGTGCGGATAGATACGTTCAGGCTTAATGGTTTTGCGGACAAAAAAACCTTTTCATTAATAAAGGGCTACCGGGCTGATAGTGCGGCGGGTAATTTTTCTTACCGTGTACTGGCCAGAGATGCCAAGGCTGTTTTCATGGGTGACGGGGGAAAGCAATTTACAGTAACTGTAACCCCTGACTTTAATTTCTGGTCGTACCGGATACTGGCCGTACCGGATACCGTGAATAAAACCAATAAATGCTACTATTCCTCTGTTGATGGTAAAATATACAGCTATACAGATGGCGCCGCCAACTCTGCCAAAATCGATTTTGGTTATTACTGGGATACCACAGGAAGGAGTACCACTGCTACAGGAGATGATCTGAAGCATACGATCTATTCACTTTCTGCGGCCCAGCCTCAGCTTGGCTATTATGATATCAGTACCTGGACAAAGAATGTTACACTTTTAAAGAAAATGCCTACATCTGTGAATTTTGTTTCCAACCTGACTTCGGGCGGAGCGATCCAGACCTTAATTGGCGGTAACATGGCATCAGGCACCGCATCAAAAGTAACTTTGGTAAGCACCACAGCCGGAAGTAATGTGATCGGATTCAGAACAGCAGCCGGTAAATACGGTGCAATATTGATACGTTATGTGAACGGGGATTCGCCTGCAAAGGAAACACAGATAGAAGTGGATGTAAAAGTGCAGAAATAAGTGAAAGCAATACTGTTTAAAAAAAGAGAAAGCAATTACTTTCTCTTTTTTTAATCTTCTTAAAAAGAAAGCAGCAGTATTTCATACAATGATCGGCTAAATAGTTATTAAACTATAGTTATGATGAACAGAGTTTTTAAACAGGGGTTACTTTCAGCGATTGTTTTAATCGCTTCACAAACAGCAAGTGCACAATATCCTGAAATACCCACCGATGTGCAGCGTGCTTCCGATTCATTGATGAAGGCCGCTATCCGGCATTCCGATTCTGCCTGGGCAATTGCCTATCCCATTATCCAGGAAGAAGCGGCAAAATACCAGCGGCCTTATATTCCCTGGGCTGCCAGGCCGGTTGATCTTCCACAGGCAGATATCCCTGCCTTCCCCGGAGCAGAAGGCGGGGGGAAATATAGTTTTGGCGGACGTGGAGGTAAAGTACTGGTGGTTACCAATCTTAATGATGATGGCCCCGGTAGTTTACGCTGGGCATGTGAGCAAGGTGGTGCAAGGATCGTGGTTTTTAATGTGTCGGGTATCATCCGCATTAAAACACCAATAATTGTAAGGGCGCCGTATATCAGCATCCATGGGCAAACCGCCCCCGGTGACGGGGTTTGTGTGGCAGGTGAATCGTTCTGGCTGAACACACATGATGTGATCATCCGCTATATGCGTTTCCGCCGCGGCGAAACCTGGGTGGGAAGAAGGGACGATGCGATCGGCGGTAACCCGGTGGGTAATATCATGATCGATCATGTAAGTGCCAGCTGGGGATTGGATGAGAACATGAGTATGTACCGCCACATGTACAACGACAGTACTCCCAATTTAAAGGCCGAAGCTAAATTGGGTACCGTTAATATCACGATACAAAATTCGATCTTCTCTGAATCATTAGATACCTGGAACCATGCATTTGGCAGTACATTGGGCGGAGAGAACTGCGCTTTTGTAAGAAATCTATGGGCCAATAATGCAGGCCGTAATCCATCAATAGGCTGGAACGGCATTTTTAATTTTGCAAATAATGTGGTGTTTAATTGGGTGCACCGGTCTACAGACGGTGGCGATTATACCGCGATGTATAATATCATCAACAATTATTACAAACCCGGCCCGGCTACACCGGACCAAAGCAGGCCTATATCGCACCGCATTTTAAAACCCGAAAGCGGCCGCAGTAAATTGGGCTATGCTGTTTATGGAAGGGCCTATGTGAACGGCAATATTGTAGAAGGCAATGCAAGGGTTACCAAAGACAACTGGGACGGTGGTGTGCAGGTAGAAGAACAACCCGATGCCGGTAAATACAAAGATAAAATGAAGTGGAACAAACCATTGCCCATGCCCGAGATGACCATTATTCCGGCATTGCAGGCAAAGGAATTTGTTTTGGCGAATGCAGGCGCAACACTGCCGGTACGGGATGCCGTGGATAAAAGAATTGTGGAACAGGTGCGAACAGGAAAGATAACGGTATCAGATAAGGTAGTACCGCCCGAAACACAATTCAAGCATCGCCGCCTGCCCCTCGATTCGTATAAGATAGGCATCATCACCGACATTGCACAGGTAGGAGGTTACCCTGAATACAAAGGGACGCCTCATAAAGATTCGGATAACGACGGTATGCCCGATGAGTATGAACTGAAAAATAAACTGAATCCCAATGATGCCAACGATGCAGCAAAGATCACGAAGAGCGGATACAGCAATATTGAAGTATATTTAAGCAGCGTTGTGGATATAAAAAAAGTAAAACCATAGGAGCATGTTAATGAATTGTTCCCTGAAAGGCCGCTACAAAAAACCGAGTGAATATAAAACGATCATATAAGCAAATCTTTCTCATATTAGCAGTAGTTTACAGTTTGCCGCAGGCTTTATTGGCTCAAAAACCTTTAAAGCCTGCTCCTTTATATGCCGATAAGGGAAAACTGTTGTATACAGCCGATTCACTTGGCAACCGCATCCCCGATTTTTCTTACTGCGGCTATAAAGCATCCGAAGAAACCATTCCTGATGTGAAAATAAAAATTGTGGTGCCTGCAGGGAAAGGCGATGCCACGCTCCGTATTCAATCGGCATTGGATTTTGTGGCTTCACTACCGCTTGATAAGAATGGATTCCGGGGAGCTGTTTTATTGCAGAAGGGCGCTTATGAGGTTTTCGGACAATTACAGATCAGGGCTTCGGGTGTAGTACTTCGTGGCAGTGGAGTACATGCCACAACTATCACGGGTGCAGGTACGCAAAGAACAACTTTAATAAAAATAAAAGGGGAAGGTGGCCTGGCTAAAGACCTTACCGGCTTAACCATCGGGGAGGCTTATGTACCAGTGAATGCAACATCATTTAAATTAAGCGGCGTCATTTTGATCAAAGACCATTCCAGGAAGATGATCATTCGCAGGCCCTCAACCAAAAACTGGATCAACGCTATTGGTACCGATATTTTTGGTGGAGGTATTTCTGCCTTAGGCTGGAAACCCGGCGACAGGGACCTGTTCTTCGACAGGACCCTTGTAAAGATCGAAGATTCTACCATAACGATCGATGCACCACTTACCACTGCGTTGGATTCAGCTTATGGCGGAGGCTCTGTTTATTTTTATAATGAAGATGTACGGATAAAAAATTGCGGTATTGAAAATATTAAATTGGTATCTGCCTTCGATAAGAATAATCTTAAAGACGAAGACCATCGCTGGAATGCTATCGACATTGAAAATGCAGAAGATACCTGGGTTCGCCAGGTTAGTTTTGAGAATTTTGCAGGATCGGCGGTACATGTTCTGGAAACTTCCAAGCGCATTACCATAGAAGATTGCATTTCCAGGCATCCTGTTTCTGAGATCGGCGGACAAAGGCGCTATACATTTTTAACCAGAGGACAGCAAACCCTTTTTCAACGCTGTTATGCCGAGAACGGGTATCATGATTTTGCTGCGGGGTATTGTGCTCCGGGTCCCAACGCATTTGTACAATGCGAATCTATTTTGCCACATAGTTTCAGCGGCGCCATCGACAGTTGGGCCAGCGGTGTATTGTTTGATATTGTAAATGTAGATGGTAATGCGCTGCGTTTTGGTAACCGTGGCCAGGATGCCAATGGTGCCGGATGGGCAGCGGCTAACAGTGTGTTCTGGAATTGCACCGCAGCCAGGATCGATTGTTATAAACCACCCACAGCACAAAACTGGTCGTTCGGCAGCTGGAGCCAGTTTGCCGGAGATGGCTATTGGGGCGAATCGAATAATACCATCACACCAAGAAGCTTGTATTACGGGCAACTGGCAGCAAGGCTGAATAAAAATGTGGACCAGCTTGCTCAATTATTGTATGTCCCTGCAGAGGCCAGCAGCAGCCCATCTGTTGAAACAGCACTGGAACTTACAAAGCAGGCCACAAAGCCGAGAATGCAATTAAAGGAATGGATTGAGCAATCAGCGAACAGAAATCCAATCAATGTGGATTATCTGGCAGATAATATTTCTGCTATCAATGAATATAAAAGACTCTTGCAAATAGCAGAGTCCAGAATCCCCGCTTCGGGGAGTGGGGGGGCTTCGCCACTGCTTATCCGCAATGGCTTATTGATAAGAGGCGATCAATTGGTAACCGGCAAAAGACAAGGTGTGCAATGGTGGAGTGGTGGGGTAGAAGGAAAAGACCTGCAGCAGGCAAAAGCACATATCACCCGTTATGTTCCCGGAAGAACAGGAAAAGGACTTACAGATGATCTTGATGAAGTGACCGACGAAATGAAGGCCGGCAATACAATAGCTATAGAACATAACTATGGATTGTGGTACGATAGGAGAAGAGATGATCACCAAAGAATAAGAAGAATGGACGGAGAGGTTTGGCCCCCGTTTTATGAACTGCCCTTTGCCCGCAGTGGAAAAGAAACAGCCTGGGATGGATTGAGTAAGTACGACCTAACAAAATACAACCCGTTTTACTGGGGCCGGTTAAAACAATTTGCCGACCTGGCCGATCAGAAAGGATTGTTGCTGGTTCACCAGAATTATTTTCAGCATAATATCATAGAAGCAGGCGCACACTATACCGATTTTCCATGGCGTACGGCCAATAATATCAACAACACGGGTTTTGTTGAGCCGGTAAACTATGCCGGAGACAAACGCATTTTCTATGCAGAGCAGTTTTACGACATTTCCAACCCGGTAAGAAGGGAGCTGCATAAAAGATACATCCGCCAGTGTTTAAATAATTTCAAAGACAACAGCGGGGTTATACAATTAATTGGCGAAGAGTTTACGGGGCCAACTCATTTTGTAAAATTCTGGCTGGATATAATTAAAGATTGGGAAAAAGAAACCGGTAAGCATCCCGTCATTGGATTAAGTGTAACTAAGGATGTACAGGATTCAATTTTAAATATCCCTGCCTATGCTGCAATAGTTGATCTCATCGATATACGTTACTGGCACTACCAGGCTGATGGTACTGAATATGCGCCAAAAGGCGGACAGGGTTTAGCGCCCCGCCAGCACGCCCGGTTGCTAAAGCCAAAGAAAA
>DAOLIP010000027.1:0-33890 GCA_035328475.1 Ferruginibacter sp. | reverse complement strand
GCTGAGGAATTATAGCAGGAGATACAACCTCCTCGTTTACACCCGCTGCCCCTGCATCCATAAAATTATACGGCAGCATATCGGCTACTTTTTCCCATGCCCAGTAACCGGTAACGGTGATATCGCTCTGTTCGTAATAATACCCGTTCTGTTCGATCTCTAAAGATTCCCTGGGTTGAAACGACACAACAGATAACTGGAATTTAGCCGAAGCATCGGGATTTGCTTCCAGGAATAATTTTGAAGATTCCTCATTCTTATAAAGCACCGCCACTTCTTTTTGATTGGGCATGATGGCAACCGTTTTGGCCGTATCGTCCATTTTATAATTCACAGCGGCATAAAAATTACGAAGCGGTATGGCTTTTTCCTTTTCGTTCTCCTTCAGCAGGAACTGTATCTCAAATCCCTCTTCCTTCAGTTTTTTCTGGTACATGCTTCGCATGAAGTGAAGGATAGAACCATTGTAGGCGGTTTCCCGGTTTGTCTTCCACCGGTTTCGCTGTTCTTCATTGGCAGGCTCCAGTTCTTTGAACAAGGGATACCCGGTATACGTACTTACTTCTTTATTGTATTCATGTGTGAAAGAATCCAGGCTGTATTTAATGGAATAGCCCAGGGCATCGTTCACGATCTCAACAGGCGCATCGGCCAGTATCTTCAGCAGGTTCTTTCTTTTATAAAAAAAGAAGTGTAAGGTCTCTTTGTTCTTTATGCTGCATTCCCGGCCGTTGGCTGTTTTGCCAATAAAGTTGTCCAGGAAGAATTCACCATACTTCTCCCAACCGTCCTTTACTTCAAAGCTGGCTTTTACCACCACATCCTGCAGTTCTTTTTCTTTTTGCTTCAACTCAATAACAATGGAGTGGTTGGCATCATCACCCGATGTGATCCGTTTTGTTTCGGTCTGGTAACCGGTAAATGTTACTACCAGGTTGTATCCGCCATTGGGCAGGTACAATGTAAAATTCCCTTCGGTATCGGTGGTGGTACCCAGGGTGGTGTTTTCGGCAAATACGGAGGCAGCCTGCAGCGGTTGTTTACTAACCGCATCCAGTATCCTTCCTTTGGCTATAAAAGTTGTTTGGGAAAAAGACAGAAGGGGAACAATAAATGCCAGCAGGCAAAAAGCAATTTTTTTCATCAGATATTCTTTTGGATCAAACTTACTGTGAACCGCTAATGTACATCAATGGCTGTTAAGTTTTTGTTGAAATACGGCGCAGGTATGCATAACACTCTCTTCAACAGTACGATAGGTAAATTCCGGAATGAATTTTTTCAGCTTGCTGTTATCAAAACTTGCCCTGGTCAATGCCGTGGCTGTTGTTTCTTTTGTTACCAACGGTTCTTTACCGGTCAGGCGGCTTTTTATTGCTTCGAGGCGCCAGACAATTTTTGCCAGTAAAGGAGTTACTTTTTTATGGGGAGGTTTTTTATTAAATGCTTTTGCCATTAAATTAAAAACATCACGGTAGCTTTTATTCTCTGCGCTAAGAATGAACCGCTCGGCTGTGATATTACTTTCCATTAATTGTATCATCGCTTTTGCCACATCCCTCACATCTACAAACCCGGTTGTACCCTCTGCATACCAGGGAAATTCTTTGTAGGCATTTTTAAACAACTGCGAGGATCCGCCATTCCAGTCGCCCGGGCCGATCACAATAGTAGGATTCACCATTACGGCATCAAGTCCTTCACCAATACCCCGCCAAACCTGCATCTCTGCCAGGAATTTACTTTGCCCGTAAGCGCTGTTGCTGGTCTCTTCCGACCAGTTCATGGTTTCATTGATGGGTTCATTCTCCCGTATACGCCCTAATGCCGCCACCGAACTTACGTAAACCATTTTACGCACACCCGCATCCAGGGCCGCATTCACCACATTGGCTGTTCCTTCAATATTTATTTTGAACATTTCATTCCGGCGCTTTGGATTAAAACTGACAATGGCTGCGCAATGATACACTTCCTCTACTCCCTGCATTGCTTCTTCCAATCCAACCACGTCCAGGATATTACATTTTACCTGTACCAGGTTGGCAGAGCCAAAATCGGGCAGCAATGTTTTGTTGTAAAGCGCCAGCACTTTTTTACCCTTATCAAGCAGTTGCCTGATAAGTTCTGTGCCAATCAAACCTGCGCCGCCGGTTACCAGGACCATAAATTGTTTTGAGATTTTTTACGTGATGCCTTGTTACGAAGATAAACCAACTTCCCTTCCGGCAGGCAGGTCGTTCTTTAATAGGAATAATAACCCTTACCTGTTTTCTTTCCCAGTTCTCTATCCGCTACTTTTTGTTGCTGCAGGGGTGATGGTTTAAACCGTTCGGCAAAACCACTGGCTTCATACAATGATTGCGAAACGGCCAGGTTAATATCGTTGCCAATGAGGTCCATCAGGCGAAAGGGGCCCATTTTAAAACCGGTTGCTTCCATGATATCGTCTACATTCTCAAACGTGGCTATGCCTGTTTCCACCAATTTCATTGCTTCCAGGTAATAATGCCTTGCCACCCGGTTCACAATGAATCCCGGTGCATCTTTACACATCACCGGTGTTTTATTCAGCTGCAGGCAAAGATCATAGATCGTTTGTGCAGCGGTCTCGCTGGTTTGTTCTCCCTTTACCACTTCCACCAGTTTCATAATATGGGCGGGGTTGAAAAAATGCATGCCCGCTACCCGCTGCGGATGTACCACGCCGGATTGTATGTCGGAAACAGATAAGGAAGAAGTATTGGTTGCAAAGATCACTTCGGCATGATTCACTTCGGCCAGTTGATTGAAGATGGCCACCTTGGCTTCCACTTTTTCAATAATGGCTTCTATGATCACATCGGCCAGGCAATCGTTGGTATCGGTGATGAAACGGATGCGGCTATAGATGGTTTCTTTTTCTTCGGCAGAGATCTTTAGTTTGTCCACCAAGAACTGCAGGTTCTTCTGAATGGATGCTTTTGCTTTATCCAGCACATCATTATTAATGTCGAACAGCAAGGTATAAAAGCCGCTCTGTGCCGAAGTAAGCGCTATGCCACTGCCCATGGTGCCGGCGCCGATAACGCAGATGGAATTGATTTGCTGAGACATGCCCCTGTCCCCTAAAGGGGGACTTAGTTTTAGTGTTTATGATCTTACTGTAAAAATCCAGTATTGTATTGCCGCTAAATTATTACTTTCAGTTAGATAGAAAAAAGAACATCAGGTTATTATTCTCTAAAGCCCCTTTAGGGGTTTGGGGCTACACCGCCCCGGTAAACTGATCCAAAAACCTCACGTCGTTCTCACTGAACAACCGCAGGTCTTTTATCTGGTATTTAAGCATAGTGATGCGTTCGATACCCATACCAAAGGCAAAGCCGGTGTATTTATTACTGTCGATGCCACAGTTGTCCAATACATTCGGATGCACCATACCACAGCCAAGAATTTCTACCCAACCTGTTTTTTTACAAACGTTACAGCCTTCGCCACCACAGATGAGGCAACTGATATCCATTTCCGCACTGGGTTCGGTGAATGGGAAATAGCTGGGGCGGAAACGGATCTTAACCGTTTCACCAAACATCTCCTGCACAAAAAAGTAAAGCGTTTGTTTCAGGTCGGCAAAAGAAACATTTTCGGCTATGTATAATCCTTCTACCTGGTGAAAGAAGCAATGCGCCCGGGCACTGATGGTCTCATTCCGGTAAACACGGCCCGGACAAATGATGCGGATAGGCAGTTTCCCTTTTTCCATTTCACGTACCTGCACACTGGAGGTATGCGTACGTAAAAGCCAGTCTGGATTCTGGCTGATATAAAATGTGTCCTGCATATCACGGGCAGGATGATTCTCCGGTAAATTAAGGGCGGTGAAATTATGGAAGTCGTCTTCGATCTCCGGACCTTCGGCCACTGCAAAACCAAGTCGTTGAAAAATGGAAACGATCCTGTTCTTAACCAAGCTGATGGGGTGACGGCTGCCTAAAGGCATGGGGTCGCCGGGAAGGGTAAGATCGATGCTGGAGGTTTGTGGTTTGTGGTTTGTGGTTGAAGAAGCTTTAAGGTTCTCGTACTTTGCTTCAGTAAAAAGTTTGAAATCGTTCAGTAACTGCCCGGCTTCTTTTTTATTTTCGGCGGCCACATTCTTCATTTCGCCCATCAATGACTTAACCAGGCCCTTTGATCCGAGGTATTTAATGCGAAAAGTCTCTGCATCGCCCCCGTTGAATAAAGTAATCTCTTTTTTCAGCTCTTCTATCTGTGATAACAACTGTTCCATGCGGCAAAGATAAGAAAGTTGAGCCCCGGGAATACATACCAAAGAAGGGGAAATAACGTTTTTTTTATGGTATAATCCTTTAATTTTAGCTTCTAAATTCAAAAACATGGACTTATTTAAATCGGGTAATCCCACCTTATCTGAAAAAAGGTTTAAGGATACCGTACTGGAAGATGTGGTAACCAACGAAAATGCCATGACCATCAAAGGCACATTGCAGAAATTCGGTTTTCTGTTCCTGATGGTGATGGGTACGGCATTTTATGCCTGGAAACAATTTGCCGGAGGTGCCAATGTTCAGCCGCTTATTTATATCGGTGCTTTTGGCGGACTGGTGGTTGCTATAGTACTGATGTTTAAAAAAGAATGGAGTCCATGGCTGGCTCCTCTTTATGCGCTGCTGGAAGGATTGTTTGTAGGCGCCATATCTGCCTATTACAATTTTGCCTTTGCCGAACTGGCGCCGGGCATTGTGATCAATGCAGTAGGACTTACATTCGGCACCGCCATTGCCATGTACCTGCTTTATAGCTTTCGCATCATCCGGGCTACCGAAAAATTCAAGGCCATCATTTTTACGGCCACAGCGGGTATTGCCATTTTTTATCTTATCACCTGGGTGCTTGGTATGTTTGGTATATCTATTCCCTTCCTTCACGAAGGCAGTGCGCTGGGAATCGGGTTCTCTGTCTTTGTAGTGGCATTGGCTGCACTCAACCTCATCATTGATTTTGATATGATAGAACGGGGCGCCGAACTGGGTGCACCCAAATACATGGAGTGGTATGGCGCTTTTGGATTGCTGGTAACCATTGTTTGGTTATACCTGGAGATACTTCGCCTCTTATCCAAGATCAGTAAACGATAATCATCTTATAAAAAGATAACAGAAAGCCTTTCATTTTCTGAAAGGCTTTTTTATTTAAGTTCTTTTAAAAGCTGTTTTACTTTATCAGCCACCAGGTCTCTTACTTCATTGAATTGTTTTGGCTCCATATTTTTCGGGTCGGGTATCTGCCAGTCGATGAATTGTTTTGCCGGCATCCAGGGACAGGCATCGCCGCAACCCATGGTTACTACAGCATCAAAAGGAGCAAACTGTTTTACCTCGTCCAGGCTTTTACTGTCGTGCTTACTTAGATCATAACCAAGCTCTTTCATAGCAGCGATAGCCTTGGGGTTTACGATGCCGCTTGGTTTGCTTCCGGCGCTGTATGCTTCCACGCCTTTTCCACCAAGCATTTTTGCAAATGCCTGGCTCATTTGAGAGCGGTTGCTGTTTTCTATGCACACAAAAAGGATCTTCTTCATTTCTAAATAGTTTTTTTCATTACCACGGCCGATGAAGGACATAATCCGGTAAACTGGTCAGTTTGTTTTATTGGATCAGGTGCTGTTGCCCGGTCGATGACACAATAACCCTGCCGGTCGAAAAAATCTTTTGCCGTATGGGTGATCAGGTACATACAGCTGATCCCGCTTTCCTTTGCATATTTTTCAATCTGTTCGTTCAGAATCTTTCCATACCCTTTTCCCCGGGCATCTTCTGTCACACTCACACTGCGGAGCAAGGCACAATCATCGAATATATCCAGCCCGGCAGTACCGGTTACCTTATCGCCGTTGAGCAACAGGTAAAGCAGCGTATCTTCCTTAATGTCGGTAACGGGCAACTTTTGTTGCGTTAATAGACTAAATACTTCCTGTCTTTCTTTTTCAGAAAGTGCAATTTTCAGCTGCAGTGATGATGTTTCTGAAAGCATGGCTTTATGTTTTGGTTTGAATAAATTTTATTTTCATTAAATAAACCTTCGGTGCGGTCTCATCTTGCCCAGTCGGTGAATATGCCAGAGATCGGCCACCGTAAGCAATCTCTCCGATCTTTTCCCTGTTGACACTTCTGTTGAAAAAGATGGTGACGCCACTTCAATGGATTGTCTTAGTTCGATCCTTATCTTATCCTGTTTGATAACGCAATAACCCTGTTCCGAAAAGTATTCCTTTGCCTTTGTTACCAGGCAGGGCCAGTAATTGCATATTCCCTCTTCTGCATACCGCTCAAGTGTTGAATTGATGATGCTGTTCAGTTCATCCCGTTGCTCATCTTTAATAGCCGGCAGTTGATGGAGTTGTTTACAGTCTTCGAATATTTCCAGGCCTTCAATACCGATCACCCGTTCTCCATTGAGCCACAGGTAGTTTATTTTATCTTGGTTCGCATCAACCTGTAAAGCAGGTGATGATACTATTCCTGTTGTCATTCTGTTTATTTTTTATATTAAAGAATAAATAAGGTTGGCGGCTTTTAAAGCTGCCAACCTTTGTTCAGTTAGCAGCAACCCCAGTCGGTTATGCCGCAGCATCCGCTGTTTGTTGTGCAACAAACCGGATCTTTTTGATTTTTGTTCATGGCTATTCTAATTTATGATGAAAAATAAATTTTAACAGCATCCGCTTCCCGGTTCACAGCATTTGCGGTCGTCTTTGGCAGGTTTTTCTGCGTACACCGTTATACTGGTGATTCTTGTTTTACCTTTTTTATATTCCGCCACTTCTTCGGCGCTGAGGTAATTGGCCAGGATATCATCCGGGATTATTATCGTTTTGTCTTTTTGCAGGGTGATCTCTTTAAACCCGGCTTCTTTGATCATCTCCAGGTATACCTGTTTTTGAACAGCCCCGGAAACACAGCCTGCATATAGTTCTGCCACTTCCTTCCACTTGGCAGGCAAGGCTCCTTCCAGAACGATATCAGAGATGGAGAAATGACCACCCGGTTTTAACACCCGGAAGATTTCGCTGATGACCTTATGTTTGTTGGGCACCAGGTTCAATACACAATTGCTCACGATCACATCGGCATAGTTGGAAGTAACGGGCATATCATCAATATCGCCAAGCCTGAATTCCACATTGTTGAAATTGAGTTTCTCCGCATTGGCTCTTGCTTTTTTGATCATGGCCTCGGTAAAATCAACACCAAGCACTTTACCGCTTTCTCCTACGATCTTTCGGGCAATGAATGCATCGTTGCCGGCGCCGCTGCCCAGGTCAATTACGGTATCACCTTCTTTCATTTTTGCAAACTCGGTTGGCAGTCCGCAACCCAGGCCCAGGTCGGCATCGGGGTTATAGCCTTCCAGCTTGCTGTAATCGTCTGCCATAATATTATACACATCATCGCCGCAGCAGGCAGATGTTGCGCCGCAGCAGGAAGCGGCATTCTGGTCCTTGTCCTGCTCTGCAATGGCAGCATACTTTTCTTTTACCAGTTCTTTGATTTGAGTTTCGTTGTTCATGGCTTTACTTTTATTGTTTACAATTATTTTAGCAACATGCTTTTTCGTTCTGTATTTTCATTTTATTGAACAGGAAACTGAATTCGCCCATGAATTTGTCAAAGGCTTTCCAGTTGATGCAGTAGCAGCTTCTTGGACCGTCTACATTTCCATCGATCAGGCCTGCACTCTTCAGTTCTTTTAAATGCTGTGATACCGTGGATTGGGAAAGCGGCAATACATCTACTATTTCGCCACAGATACATTCATTACGCTGTGCCAGCAGTTTCAGGATGGCAATACGGGCCGGGTGGGCCAGTGCCTTGGCAAAAGCCGCCAGGTCCTGCTCCTTTTGGGTAAACTCTTCTTTTTTGTGAATGGCCATATTTTTATTTTATATCGCAAATATACGATAAAGAAAATGAGACCGCCAAATTTTTTAAAGAAAAAATGTCTGCCTGCTTACAAATAACCCCTGGGGGTTACTGGTTTCGTTTGTATTTGAGGCATTTTTGTATGCTGCCGGATAGTAAGAAACCCGGGAGGAAATTATATTTTTAAGTATGAAATGGCTGGTATTACCTATTGCTGTATTAAGCAGCTTCCTGGCATTGGGGCAATTAAAGTCGCCACCACTGCGCTATGAAGACAGCCTGTTGGTAAAGCAATATCTTACCCGAAGCAAAGAGATATCCGAAAAGAATACAAGCATTGCCCTTTCCTGGGTAAACAAAGCATTGACCGTTTCGGTAACTATCGACTATTTACCAGGTATTGCCGCCAGCGAAACAGAGCTGGGTCTTTTATACTTCCGTACAAAAGGATACAAAGAGGCCATTGTCCACCTGGAAAAGGCAAAACCGCTGTTGCAGAATTTAAATGACGAGATATCGCTTGGTATCGTACATAAAACCATGGGAGATATTTATGCTGCACAGAGTTATTTCCGGCAGTCGTTTGATAATTACCGCGAAGCCACACAGCTTCTCCGTAAAACGGGTCAGCTGAAATTGCTCAACGAATGCCAGGACGCTATGGGAAATATTGCCCTTGATTTTGGCCAGGCAAGAGGAGCCATCAGTCATTTCAGGCGGTCGCTTGCAGTTAAAACAAGCCTTAATGACGAGAAGGGGATCACAGCAACAAATGCAAAACTTTCGAAGATCTATTTTTCGCTGAAACAGTACGACAGTTCTCTATACTTTACCAGGGAAGTACAACGGCTTGCAAAAAACGACATTGAAACTTCAGCAGAAGCCGCCATCGACGAACTGGTGAATCTTTCCTTTCTTGGGAAACTGGAGGAAGCTGCTGCTTCAAAAAAACAGGCAGAGAAACTGGTTGCACAGCAGAATAATCCCGCCCATAAAATGAAACTCCTGGCCGCTACCTCTAATTATTATATCGCCGTGAAGGACAAAGAGAATTCGGAGAAATATTTTGACTCAGCGGCAGCGATGATAGAGAAATTCAGAAGCCCTGAACTTGCCATAACAGGTTTAAGCATGCTCACGGAAATGAGCAGCCAGCATGAAGATTACAAGACCGCCTACCGTATGGCAAAACTTATGGACAGGTATAAAGACATCTTCCGCAATGAGAATATGGAAAGAATAAGTGCCGAAATTAAAAACACGGCCGATGCCAGCCTGAAAGAAAAAGAGATCGAATACCTGAACCTGGCCAATAAGCTAAAGGAGCAGGAACTAAGCAAGGAAGAACTGAAACGCATGGCGCTGCTGCGTGAAAACATGTTGAAGGATTCTTCCCTGGCAAGTCAGAAATTGCTGATGGCAGCATTAAAAACAGAATCCATTCTCCGGAATGATCAGCTTGCAAAAGAAAAAGAACTAAGCCTTTCGCTCAGCCGGGAGAACGAACTGAAACAAAAGCTGCTGAACGACGAAAGAAGAAACAAGAATATGCTGTGGTTTGGGTTGGCGGCTGTAACGATACTGGGAGGTGTTATTTTCTACCAGTTTAAAAAACAACAGAAAAAAAACCAGGTCATTAATAAGCAGTCATCGGAGCTGGAAGTACTTAACAAGGAGATCCATCACCGGGTGAAGAATAATTTACAGGTCATCAGCAGCATGCTCGACCTGCAGTCACAATCGCTGAACGATGAGCGGGCAACCGCCATCATCAAAGAAGGCATCCAGCGGGTACAAAGCATGGCCTTCATTCACCAGAACCTGTACCAGGGCAATGCCGTGAACAGTGTAAATATGGATGAGTACATTAAAATGCTGAGTAACCATCTTTTCCAGACCTACAATATACGCACCGATAAAATACAGCTGCATACCCGGATCGAAAACCTGAACCTGCACACCGATACTGCCATACCGCTGGGCATGATACTGAATGAGCTGATCAGCAATGCACTTAAATATGCATTTAAAGGAAAGGAAACCGGGGAGATATGGGTAACCATGAAAAAAAATGAGGCCGGGTTGCTGCTGCAGGTAAAAGACAATGGCATCGGGCTGCAACAGGATTTTAACCCGGATAAAACAAATTCATTCGGCTACGAGATCATTAAAGCATTTTCGCAAAAGATGAAGGCCCGGCTGCAGGTAGATGGCAGTAACGGCACCGATGTACAGGTACTTATTCCAAAATTTAAAACCACCGGCTGATATGACCAACATAAAAGTACTGATCGTAGAAGACGAACCGCTGATCGCAAAGAATATTGGCATGTACTTAAATAATAATGACTATGAAGTGGCCGGTATTGCCTACGATCCCGAAGAAGCTTTTTACCAGCTAAAAAAACTGCAGCCTGATTTTGCCATACTGGATATTAACCTGGAAAGCGACAAAACAGGCATCGACATAGCTGAGTATATCAATAAGAATAATTTTATTCCCTTCGTCTATCTTACTTCTTACTCCGACAAAGAAACCATTGACAGGGCAAAACAAACCAACCCATCGGGGTTTATTGTAAAACCTTTCAATGAAAAAACATTGTATGCCACGATAGAGATCGCACTGGCTAATCATGCCAGCCATTCAAACAAGCACGTGCCGGGCCTGTCGTTCGATAAAATAAACAAACAACTGACCAGCCCCTTAAGCGACCGGGAGTTTGACGTGATGAAGCTCCTTTATGAAGGCAAAACAAACCAGCAGATTGCCGATGCTCTTTTCATTGCCATGAATACCCTGAAAAAACACATCAATAACGCTTATTTCAAATTAGATGTTACCGGGCGTACGGCTGCGATCGCCAGGCTGCGTGACTTCATGTTGAAATAATTGCCGGAAAAAATCACCCGCTGGTTCTACACCCATTGTATTCAATGATCACATCTTTGGTTTGTAATCATTAAATACTATGAATAGAAAAATCATTACTGCAACACTTATTGCCTTCACGATGCTCTCCTGCCAGAAGGAAGACAGCATTACACCCGTCAATGGAAGCGGAACCTCTTCAGGTTACGTAAAAGGCAAGAACCGTTTTACCATAACCGTTGATGGTGTGGAACGGGAATATTATGTTCATGTTCCCGCCGGCTATACAAATAATTTGGTGACGCCTGTGGTCATTATGTGTCATGGCGGCGGGCAGACAGGTGAGCAGTTTTATAATATTTCCGGCTGGAAAGAGGTAGGCGATTCTGTTAATATACTCACCGTTTTTCCAACGGCACTGACCTATTGTACAACCGATGACGGGATAATCGCAAACAGGACAAAATGGAACACCTTCCCTGGTGGTTCTGACTTTTGTCCCGGCGTTACTCCTAAAGACGATATTAAGTTTATGAAGGAGATGATAACGGCTATGAAAGTTAGATTTAAAGTTGATGAGAAGCGAATTTATATGGTTGGATTTTCAAATGGCGGGCAATTCACTGCCACCTGTTCTGTAGAGATATCAGATATACTGGCAGCTGCGATTGCCAGCGGCGGTGGCGGCGCTTTCCCCCGTGATACCACCTGTAACCCGGTTAGGTTATTGCCATCCATGCTGATGTTTGGCAGTAAAGATGGAAAAATGATAAAGGGTTTAGGGCTTCCGGCAGGTTCATCTGTGCCGATGGGATTTACACAGCTGTATACAGCTTATCCATACCTATACGGTGCACAGCCAAAACCATACATCAATACCTTTCGCCTGAATGCATCATCTTATACTGTAAACGGTGATACAAATTCAGTCGTTATGGCAGATTATGTTGGTTTATCCGGTAACCCGAACAATGTATTTAGAATGGTGGAAGTAAAAGGAATGGATCATGAATATCCAAATGGCATCAATTACCCGTTAAGAGGAGCGGTTTTACACTGGGCCTGGTTCAAACAATATTCATTGCCCTGATCTATATTTGAAAAACATATACAGGGCTTTAAACCTTCTTCATAAATAACAATCAAAAGCACTTTAATCAACCCATCACTTTTAAATAACAAACAATGAAAAAACTACCACTTCTGCTTTGCCTTATAACAGGAAGCCTGTTGCATGTAAGT
Organism: Ferruginibacter sp.; assembly: GCA_035328475.1. Classification (GTDB taxonomy): domain Bacteria; phylum Bacteroidota; class Bacteroidia; order Chitinophagales; family Chitinophagaceae; genus Ferruginibacter. The sequence continues at coordinate 21,854 of DAOLIP010000027.1, read as the reverse complement.
ATTGCCCGGGCACAGGAAGCCGATTCAACCGGTTTACCCGGCGACAACTTCAGCCTGCAGGGCGCCATTGAAATGTTCAAAAAGGCAGGCTCGCCGGAAGAGTTTGAAAAAATGATCAACACCGAATCCAACAACGTAAATAATCTTGATCTTAACAACGACGGGCAAACAGACTATGTTCGGGTAATTGATAAGTCGGACAAAGAGGCGCATGCTTTTGTATTGCAGGTTGCTGTTTCTGAAACCGAGAACCAGGATATTGCGGTGATTGAACTGGAAAAAACAGGAGCCGAATCTGCCATACTGCAGATCGTAGGCGATGAAGAAATTTACGGCGAGCAGGTAATTGTAGAAGCATCCGATGGCAGCAATGATGACGAAGAGGAAAATCCTGCCAAGAATGGCCCAAGCTTTTCTTATTACAGCAACCCTCCCATGGTGGTGAATGTATGGCTGTGGCCTTCGGTTCGTTTTGTTTACCGCCCGGCTTATGTGCCCTGGGTTTCGCCCTGGCGTTGGAAACTTCACCCAACCTGGTGGAGGCCATGGCGCCCGCTTGGATGGAGGGTGTTTCATCCGCTTGCCCGCAGGCATCATCCTTTTTGCAGGGTAGTGCGTACGCATAGAGTGGTTGTGGCACACCGGGTATATACACCATTCCGTACCAGTTCGGTGGTGGTACGTAACCGTCATGCCGGTGCCGTAAGAAATTACCGGGTTACCCGTACAAGAACAACCGTAACAGGCCCGAGAGGCGGCAAAGTAAAAGTTACCCGTACCAAGGTTAGGGGAAAGAGAGGATAAGTTTGACTGGTAAGATTATATAAATGAAAACGGGCTTTAAGACTAAAGCCCGTTTTTTATTGCTGTTTAAGATCTATTCTCTTCCGTCGAGCAGGTTACCCAGACCACCTAAAAGGCTTCCCTCTTCTTTACGGTTATAGGTACCGTACTGCATGATACGGCCCGCCAGCCTGCTGATTGGCAATGATTGCAACCATACTTTGCCGGGGCCCTGCAGTTTGGCAAAGAACAATCCTTCGCCGCCAAACATCCAGTTTTTGATACCCCGTACAAATTCAATATCAAAATCGATCCCCGCTGTATAAGCAACCACACAACCGGTATCTACTTTCAATATCTCCCCGGCCTGCAATTCCTTTTCGATCACATAGCCGCCGGCATGAGCGAAGGCCATTCCATCGCCTTCTATCTTTTCCATGATGAATCCTTCGCCGCCAAAGATACCGGTGCCCAGTTTTCTTTGAAACTCAATACCAATGCTTACCCCCTTGGCTGCACAGAGAAAGGCATCTTTTTGTGCAATGATCTTGCCGCCAAGCTGGCTCAGGTCAAAAGCGATGATCTTGCCGGTGTAGGGAGCAGCAAAACTCACCCGCTTCTTTCCCTGCCCTGTATTAGTGAATGCGGTCATGAACAAACTTTCACCCACCAGCAATCTTTTTCCGGCGCTGAATAATTTACCCAGCAGGCCGCTTTGTTGCTGCTGCTGGCTTCCGTCTCCAAAAATGGTATTCATCTGGATACCGTTGTCCATCATCATAAAGGCGCCGCTTTCGGCGATGGCTGTTTCATTGGGATCCAGTTCTATTTCTACAAACTGAAGTTCTTCCCCGTAAATTCTGTAATCAATCTGGTGATTTGATATCATGGCTTATTTTTTTGTGAAGTTAATAACTGTTTAAAAAATGAATTCATAAAATCAGGATGAATGGAAAAAATAATGGCAAAGCTTAAGACTTTGCCATTATTCCATTTAAGAACCAAATTGTTTTTCTAGGACTTAATTTCTTTCAGCCTACCGCTCCATACCCGTTTACCCTGTATTCGTCGTACCAGGTACATAATGCCAACGAATATGAAGAAGAATGGTCCGAGGAAACCAAAGATGGCCACCCATTTACCACCATAGAATTTTTCCATAGGTCTGCGTAACCTTTCTGATATCAGGTACATGCTTGGCACCATGATCAGCGTAAGGAAGAAGGAGAATATGAGGCCGAATATGATCGTCCAGCTCAACGGCCCCCAGAACACCACGCTGTCTCCGCCAAAGAATATCTTAGGATTGAAGTGCTGAAATAAAGAGATAAAATCAATGTTGAAACCAACCGCTAATGGCAACAAACCAAGGATGGTGGCCACTGCAGTTAACAATACCGGTATGATACGGATCTTGCCCGCTTGTATGGCTGCTTCCCTGGTTTTGATACCCCGGCCTCGCAATTCATCGGTAAACTCTATCAATAAGATACCATTCTTAATTACAATACCCGCCAGGCCTACCACCCCTACACCAAGCATGATGGTGGCGATGGTCATTCCGGTAAAGGCATAGCCCAGTAACACCCCAATGATGGAAAAGAATATCTCGGTGATCACAATGAATGGCTTACTCAAGCTGTTGAACTGTAACACCAGTATCATAAAGATGATACCGATGGCGATGAGCATGGCCATTCCTAAGAAGGCCTGTGTTTCTTTTTCCTGTTCGCTTTGCCCGCTTAATTTTATACTTACATCGGAAGGTATCTTGGTCCTGGCTTTAAAGTTGTCGATCTTGATCTGGAGTTCTGCATTAACCGGGCCCACCATGGTTGGATCAAGCACATTACTTTGCAGCTGGATCGTACGTTTTACATTTTTACGTTTGATACCGCCTGCCGTGGTTGTATAATCCACTCTGGCCACGGCACTCAGCGGGATTGATTTCACCCGCATGGTGTTCATGTCCATGAATGTAATGCGCATGTTCATCAGGTCGGTCACATTATTACGGATCAGGTCGCTGGTACGCAACTGGATCTTGTATTCATCTTCGCCGTCTTTAAGTTTGCTTACTTCTTTACCAAAAACAGCGGTGCGTATCTCCATTCCTATCTGCCCGGTACTGAGCCCTTCCATCATCGCTTTCTCCCTGTCTACATTCACGGTAATCTCCGGGTTGCTGAGATCGACATTCGACTGCAGGTTCTCCACTCCTTCCACCTGGTTGGTGTCTAAATAATTGTATAACTGTGTAGCCACTTTTGCGATGCTTTCAAAATTATCACCGCTCACTTCTATATTAACCGGTGGATCTGTTGGAGGTCCGCCGTCTTCCTGCGCTATTTCTATACTGGTACCGGGGATCCCTTTTGTTTTTTCCCGTATCTCATCCATGAACGGCCTTGTTTTTTTACCATGCCGTTTTTCATACTCTACAAAACTCACCTGTATCCTGCCTAAATTAGATTGTGTACTCCGGTTATTATCACGTGGGTTATTTGCACTAACGGCTACGTTGGTGATGATGCTTTCAACAATACCTCCCTTGGAAGGCAGTTCATTTTCCAGCACTTTTTCAACCCGGTCTTCCAGTACATGGGTAATACTGTCGGTATATTTTGCATCCGTACCAACCGGCATTTTTAAATACACATAAATGAAGTTGGGATCGCCGCTGGGGAAGAAGGTGGATTTATTTCCCCGCAACATCAGTAATATAATTGACAGGAAGAAAACACCAAACAACGCTGCAAACATCCAAACCGGGCGCCAGCCTTTGAGTACCCAGCGCAGCAGTTTTTCGTACCGTGTCATCAGTTTGGGTAATGCCCTGTGCTGGAAACGATAGATGACCCCTTTTAATACATACTGGTTCAGTAATGCCAGCCCTGCCATAATGAGCAGGAAGTTTCCAAATCCATGCATGCTGTATTTGCTTGCGGTGGCTTCGGCAACATCCACGCCTAATTTTCCGATTTGGCTGCCGGCAGCAAAACCAAAGATGTTGAGTAATACTCCCATGATGATCATTGCCCAGAACCACCATTTGCGGAATATTTCCTTCTTCGGTTTATCAAACTCATGTCCTTCCGGTTTCATAAAACTTACCGCAAACACAGGGTTGAAAATAAACGCCACGATCAGCGATGCTGCCAGTGTTAAGATCAGCATCGTGGGCAAGTAAATCATGAACTTACCGATCAATCCTTTCCAGAACAGCAACGGGAAGAAGGGCGCCAGCGTGGTGGCCGTACCGGCAAGAACAGGTATGAACACTTCGCCTGCGGCTTCTTTGGCGCTTCGGACGATCGGAACCTTTCCATTGGCATAAATCCGGTGCGTATTCTCAATAACCACGATCGCATCATCTACAATGATACCCAGGCCAAATAGTAACGCAAACAGTACAATAAAGTTTAGAGTAACCGTGGTACCGATGATGCCATCGGCAATGGGCAGGAACATGAATGCCACGAACACACTCAGCGGCACACTCAGCGCCACAAAGAATGCATTGGTAACACCCATAAAGAACATCAGGATCACCAGTACCAGGATAAACCCGATGATGATGGTATTCACCAGTTCGTTGAAGGATGTTTTGGTCTGCTTGCTCTGGTCGCCGGTGATCACCACATTCAGGTTTTTGGGTATTTCGTTATTGGCCTGCATCTCTGCCACCACCGCTTTAACCTTATCGGCACAATTAATTAAGTTTTCGCCCGAACGTTTTACGATATTCAGCGTAACCACATTCTTTCCATCCAGGCGGGCATAACTTTCTTTTTCCTTGATGGTATCTTTTATTTCGGCAATATCTCTTAAATAAACAGTAGCTCCCTGCGCACTGCTTCGCACCACAATATCCTGCAGGTTCAGAGCACTGGTAAACTGGCCTTTCACCCGCAGCGTACGTTTCATATTGCCTACTTCAATAAGTCCGCCGGTAATATCCCTGTTCTCACGACTAATAGCATTTTCCACATCCATAAAACTTACACGGGCCAGGCTCATTTTATAGGGATCCACATTCACCTGTATCTCTCTTTCCGGTGCACCCACGATCTCGGCACGGGTCACTTCGGTAAGTTCTTCAAAATGATCCTGCATCTTATCGGCATAGTACTTCAGTTTGATGGCATCGTAATCGCCGCTTACATTCACAAACATGATGGGCATTTCGCTGAAGGCAAATTCCTGCACATCCGGTTGCTGCGTAAGGTCTGTGGGCAGGTCGGTCTTGGCCTTGTCGATCGCATCCTTCACTTTTTGTTTGGCGATGTCTGTTTTTACATCCGTATCAAACTCGATCACGATCAGGCTGTAATCGGTTTGTGAAGTACTTTGTATTTTAATGACCTTGGCCCCGCTGATCCCCTTCAGTTGTTTTTCAATGGGCCGGGTTACCAGGTTCTCTATATCTTTTGGCGAGTTGCCCACATGCACCGTTACAATGGAGATGGTAGGTACCACAATGTCCGGGAACTGTTCCTTGGGCATGGTATTGAACTTATACAGCCCGTAGATGGAGATGATAATGGCAATGATATACACCGCCGTTTTATTATCAACAGACCAGCTTGTTGGTTTGAACTCTTTAAACTTCTTCGATATTCCTTCAATGATATTGTTCATAAAATAATTTTGTAGTCAGCAGTTAATCTTTATTCATCTTTAGTGACGTTTGTGTTCCTGTTCTCAGTAATTTATTTCACCACACTCACTACCTGTCCTTCATACAGGGCCTGGTATCCTTCAGTAACCAGTTGCTCTCCGCCCTTCAGTCCTGATTTTATTTCAACATTATCGCCATACACTTCGCCGATCACCACTACTTGTTTTTTTACAACGGTCTTACCATCGTTGCCTTTTATAAGCAGGTAAACATATTTGCCGGTTTCATCACTTTGTACGATGTTCACCGGGATCACTACGGCATTGGGGGCCGAGTAATCCAATATCCGCATGATAGCGGTTTGATTTGGTTTTAAGGCGGGATCAGCAGGAATCTTTGCTTCAGCAATAAAGCCCCGCTGAGTAATATCTATCGCCTGGCTGATAACAGAAAGTTTGGAACTAACGGTTTTATTTGCATCGGGAATGTTTATCTCAACTACCGACCCTTTGTGTAAGCGGGTAAGATAATTTTCCGGTACGCTGGTCACTACTTTTAAAGTGCTGGTGTTTACAATTTTTATCTGCGGACCGGCAGCCGTCATTCCCTGGAAGGTTTCGCCCACACGTATATTCACAATATCAGCTACGCCATTCACATCGCTGAATACGTTGCTGGTCTTCACCTGCTCTATTGCCAGTTGCACCTGCTCACCGGCCGACTTTAACTGGTTCTCCAGTGCTTCCACATTATTCTTTGCAGAGATCAATTGTACTTCGGTACCGATACCCTGCTCCCAGAGATTTTTCTGGCGTTGATATAAGTTCTTCGCAAAACTTAATTGCGTTTTCACTCCTTCCAGTTGTTGTTTGGCTGCGGTTACCTGCTGTTGTGCAATGGCATCATCCAGTTTTAATAATTGCTGGCCCTTCTTTACAAACTGGCCCTGTACCACGTATACTGCTTTTACCTGGCCGGGCATTCCCCGTGGCGATATGTAAGAGATATTATCTGCATCCACATGGCCCTGCAGGTCGATGTAATGTTTAAAATCCTGGATCACCACGGGGGCAGCACTCACCAGTCGTATCTTGGCTGCATTGGCCGTATTGCTGTCGATCTTCTCCAGTTCGATCTGCAGTTTTTTTATCTCTGCTTCATTTTTGGCGCTTTCGGCTTTTAATTTTTCAATAGCAGCCTTTTTATCATTGATAATGGCAGCGTCGTCTTTCTTACTGTTGCTGCATGATGCCAGGATCAGCATCGCTGAAACGGTAATGGCTATTTGTGTTATCTTTTTCATCGTATTTAGTTAGTCTGTTTAATTATAATTTTCCGGTTGCTTTTAAGAAATCAATTTTTGCAATGATGGCATCATACAGGGCCGTGATGTAATTGGTCTGCGCTGTTTTCAGATCCAGTTGTGCCGTATTGATCTCGGTTGCCGAACCGGTACCGATCTCGTATTTCTTTTTGGTCTGGTCATATACCTTCTCTGCCAGCGCCATGTTCTTCTTTTGAAAATCCATGGTGGCAATGGCCGCAATGAAATTGTCTTTAGAACTTTCCACTTCCCTGTCGATGCTGATCTTTAATGCTTCTGCCTGGTTTTCTGTTTTCTGTAGCTGCAACCTGGCCTGCTGCTTTTTTGCCTGCAAGGCAAAACCATTAAAGATGGGGATCTTCATCTGAAGACCGATATAAGAACTGGTGAACCAGTCTCCTTTTCCAAATATGTCGAACTCTGTCCGCTGCGCCTGTTTGCTGTATCCGCCCACCAGCATAAAAGTGGGTATCTGGCTGAGTTTATAGCGTCTTATGTTCAGGCCATTCAGCTTATTGGTTACTTCTGCAATCTGGTAGTCTTTGCGATCGCTGTATTTGAACTGGCTAGCTTCCAGCACCCCTTCCTTCACCTGGTTATCATCCAGTGTGTCGGTAAGTATAAGACTGTCTTTTATGGGCATGCCCATCAGCAGTTTTAAACCGGAGTACCCGTTCTTAAGCATATTGTTTGCTTTCAGTTTTTCTGTGGAGAGGTTGGCTAACTGCACCGATAGTTTATCAATATCCACTTTCTCGGTGAACCCGTTATCGTACATCACCTGTACATCGTGTTTTAATTTTTCTAACCGGCTGATGTTTGCATCCAGTAATGCGATCTGCACTTTTCCGGCAACCAGCTGGTAATATACTTTGTAAACATTTGCCCGTATCCCTTCTTCGGTCAGTTCTGCTATCCGTTCCTGTAGCGTGATGGTTCCGTTTCGTGCCTTCAAGGCAATAAACACCTGGCCATCAAAAACGATCTGGCTCAGCGTAACACCTGCATTGGCATTCCAGGGATTTCCAAAAGGGAAAAGCAGGTTACCAAAACCGGAAGAGGGCATCGTAACCGGTTGCCCGTTTCCGTTCTTCACCCCTTCATCGATCAGTACCTGGTACGTTGCCGGTGCAATAAAATTCGGGATGGTTTGTACCGGTATATCAATATTACGGGTTAAAGATGCACTGGCATTTATCTGCGGCAGCGCAATAGACGTTACGTCACGGTTCACCTGTTTCTGGATCAATATGTCCAGCAGTGCATTTTTTACCTGCACCGAATTTTGTTTGGCATAATCTATCGCCTGCTGCACGGTAAATGAATGTACCTTTTGTGCGTTCGTTTCCATGTTCAGCACCAGCAGGGTGATCATGAACAGGCTATACTTCGTTATCTTTTTCATCACAGTAGTTTTATTGCTTATCATTTTTTTAGTCCTTTTTCTTCCATGTATTTCAATACCAGTTTATATCCTTTCAGGGTTACCAGGCCAAAGAGATAATGGATGATGATCTCTTTTTCAATTTCCAGCAGGCTTTGTTTTACGCTGCGCTGAAACTCGGGGTTGAATGCCGTAAGCATGGTTTCCACCCGGTAGCGGGCCATGGTGTGTACATTGATCTCGGGCCGGAATAATTCTTCCCTGATCCCACGTTCCAGGTTTTGCCGGCACACATTATACAGGTATTCATTGCGGTGTTTTTGAAACTTGCCAAAAGCGGCCGGGTGATATTTCTGCATATCAAAGAGGATGGAAGGATTCATGGTCTTGAACATTTCCACCATCATATCCATCACCAGGAATATCTCGTGAACGGCATTATCAGCCCGCTCCCTGTCCTGGTTGCAGATACACTGGTTGGTATCTATCACATCATCCACTACCGATTCCACCAGTTCATCCTTGTCTTTGAAGTACTGGTAGATGGTCTTCTTGCTCATCCCGAGGTTGGCCGCAATATCGTCCATGCTCACACTGCGGATGCTGTATTGCATCACCAGGTCGTGGGCTGCTTTCTGAATGCGTTGTTTTGTATCTGGTATTATCATAATTGGGGAGCAAAACTACGGAAACTTTTAACGTAACCAAAGTTTCCATCATTTATTTTTGCCTTTCGTAATAAAAATTTAATTACCCAGGCGCCGGGAAAGTCATTTTTCTCACCCAGTAAAAGGGCATTCAATCAGTTATCTTTGGTACACAAAACAAACCACCATGAACAGGATCTTTCATTACAAAAAGGCATTCCAGTACTTTTTACAGGGACTTTTGATACTGGCGCCTGTAGCCATCACTGCTTATGCCATATTTTGGGCAATCACCACCATCGACAGCCTGATACCCATTTTTACCTATACCGATGACAGGGGTGTGGTGCATGTGCAGAACTACGGCATCGGCTTCCTGCTCATCATTGTTGTGCTTATTGTGATCGGGTATTTCAGCTCTTTCTTTATAACCGCCCGTTTCCTTAATTTCTTTGATAAACTGCTGGAACGAACGCCCGGCATCAAGCATATCTATTCCACCACCCGTGATTTTTTTGAAGCCTTTGCCGGTGATAATAAGAAATTCACCAAACATGTGCTGGCCAACGTAGACGACAATGATGTTTGGCGCTTTGGCTTTGTTACCCGGGAGGAAATGGATGATTTTGGCCTGAATGAGTATGTGACCGTTTATATACCCATGGCTTATTCCGTTGCCGGCAATGTATATGTGATCCCAAAGAACCGGGTGAAACCGATCGAGAATATCACCGCTGCACAAACCATGAAGTTTGCAGTAAGTGGTGGTGTGACCGATATTGATGAGGACGACGCAAAAAAGTAAAACATCAGTCTTTAACCCGAAAAACAACCGGGCAACCCGGGGTATTTAACCCAGTTTAGCAGACTTAATGCTGAACAATGAAAAAGGCCATCCGCAGTCTTCTGCTGCTTTGCAATTTATTATTGCTGAATCATCCTTCCCTGTGCTGGGGCTTTTATGCTCACCAAAAGATCAATTACTATGCTGTTTTTTTGTTGCCACCCGAAATGGTATTGCTGTATAAACCCAACATCCTTTTCTTAAGTGAACACGCAGTTGACCCGGATAAGCGAAGATATGCGGTGCCCGATGAGGGACCCAGGCATTATATAGACATAGATCATTACGGATCATATCCCTACGAATCATTACCCAGGAAATGGGCAGAGGCAGTGGCAACGTTTGGTGAAGACTCATTGAAGCGCTACGGCATTGTTCCCTGGCATATTCAAAACATGCTGCACCGTTTAACTGATGCATTCAAAACAAAGAATTTCAGTCTTATTATGAAAACGAGTGCAGAGATCGGTCATTACATCGGCGATGCACATGTGCCGCTTCATGCCAGCAGTAATCACAACGGGCAGTTTACCAACCAAACGGGCATTCATGGTTTTTGGGAAAGCCGGGTTCCCGAACTGCTGGCAGAAAAAGAATTTGATTTTTTCATCGGCAAAGCCGCCTACATACAAAACCCCGGCGACTTCATCTGGAAACGGGTTTTAGAAAGCGCCAGGGCCGCCGATACCGTATTGAGATATGAAAAGGAACTGAGTAAACAATTTCCCAGCGACCGGAAATATGCGTTTGAAGAACGTAACGGCAAAACGATCCGGCAATATTCTTCTGCCTTTACCATTGCGTATAATAAAAAGCTGGACGGGATGATCGAACGCCGCATGCGGCAATCCATTTTTGCCACTGCCTCTTTCTGGTATACGGCCTGGGTAAATGCCGGCCAGCCCAGCCTGAAAGAACTTGCCTTGCAAAAATTTACCGAAGCCGACCTGAAAGAATTTGAACAACTCAATAAACAGTGGGCATCGGGCACTAAAATGATCGGGCGGGAAGAGCAATAAACGGATAAGGTTTTATAAAACCTTATCCGTTTGTTTCGATTTGGGTATTTTTGCCCTTCAAATTTTAAACATGAGTGTTTTCATTTCCCCCTTTAGGGGGCCCGGGGGCGTGGTTCATAATTTTAACGCAGGTCCGTCGATTTTACCCAAGACAGTTTTTGAAGAGGCGTCGCAGGCTGTTCTCAATTTTAATGATACCGGTTTATCTATTTTAGAGATCGGACACCGTACACCCATCTTCCAGGAAGTGATGGATGAAGCGAGGGCATTGGTAAAAGAGTTGATGAACCTGGATAATGATCACGAGGTATTATTCCTGCACGGAGGCGCCAGTACTCAATTCATGCAGGTACCTATGAACTTACTGGATGATAAGGAAACAGCTGCTTTTACCGATACGGGCGTATGGAGTACCAAGGCCATTAAAGAAGCAAAACTTTTTGGAAAAGTGGAAGTGGTTTGCAGCAGTAAAGAAAGCAACTTCACCTATATCCCCAAAGATTTTGCCGTGCCCAATGATGCCAAATACCTGCACATCACCACCAACAATACCATTTACGGCACCCAATGGCAACGCATTCCAAAAACCAGCAATAGTTTAGTTGCCGATATGAGCAGCGATATCCTGAGTCGCGTGCTTGATTTTAATTCCTTTGACCTGATCTATGCGGGCGCACAAAAAAATGTAGGCGCTGCCGGCGTGAATTTAGTAGTGGTGAACAAGAATATTTTAGGAAAAGTAAAACGAACGATCCCTACTATACTTGATTACCGCAACCACATCAAAGAAGGTTCGATGCTGAACACGCCGCCGGTATTTGCCATTTATGTATGCATGCTTACGTTACGTTGGCTGAAAGAGCAGGGCGGTGTAGCCGCCATTGAAAAACGCAATGATGAAAAAGCAGCGTTGCTGTACAAAGCGCTTGATGAGAACCCGCTGTTCACCGGTACGGTAAACAAAGAAGACCGCAGCAAGATGAATGTTTGTTTTGTAATGAAGGATCCTGCGCTGGAACAATCCTTTTTGCAGTTCACCAAAGAGCAGGGTATTGTGGGCATTAAGGGCCATCGTTTGGTTGGCGGCTTCCGGGCATCGCTTTATAATGCGTTACCCATCAGCAGCGTGCAGGTGCTGGCAGAACTGATGAAAGAATTTGCCTTACAGCATGCTTAAACAATTTCGATACATTTACAACAGATAACAGAAAGGAATATGGTTACGATACATCCATTTAAGGCGCTGAGGCCTGCAGCAGAACTGGCAAAACAGGTGGCCTCACGCCCGTACGATGTGCTCAACAGCAGGGAAGCTAAAATTGAAGCAAGGGGAAACAGCGCCAGTTTTTTACACATCACCAAAAGTGAGATAGACCTGCCCGACAGCATCGATAGTCATTCGGCCGAGGTATATGAGAAAGCAAAAGAGAACCTGGATGCATTCATCAGCCGTAAAATTCTATTCCGGGAGAGCAAGGCATGCTACTATATATATCAGCTGGTAATGAATGGCAGAAGCCAGACCGGCCTGGTTTGCGGCAGTTCGGTAGATGATTATGAAAATGACCTTATCAAAAAACATGAATTTACCCGGCCCGAAAAAGAAAAGGACCGGATCAACCATATTAAAACCACCGGCGCACAAACGGGTAATGTTTTTTTAGCCTATCGGAATGTACCAGAGATAGACGAGATCATCAGCAACTGGAAAAAGAAAAGCCCGGTGTATGATTTTACCGCCGACGACGATATCCGCCATACCATCTGGATCGTGAATGGCAACGATACCATCAAAAAGATATCTTCCCTGTTCAAAGAAAAAGTTCCCTGCACGTATATAGCCGACGGGCACCACCGGGCCGCCTCTGCGGCCAAAGTAAGGGCTGCACTGGGTAACCAGGCAAAGGAAGGCGCTGACCTTTTTCTTACCACCTTGTTTCCGTCGAACCAGTTACAGATCATGGATTACAACCGGGTAGTTGCAGACCTGAATGGTTTGAATGAAGAAGAATTTTTATCGGCCATAAAAAATAATTTCTCTGTACAAAAAGCGGAAAAGGCATTTTTGCCTGCAAAGCTGCATGAGTTTGGAATGTATTTAAACAAACAGTGGTATACATTAACCGCCCCCGAAGGCAGTTACAGCAGCGACCCCATCGGTGTGCTTGACGTAACCATCCTGCAGAATAATTTATTAGACCCCGTTTTGAATATTAAAGACCAGCGTACCGACAAGCGAATTGATTTTGTGGGCGGCATTCGTGGCCTGGGCGAACTGGAAAAAAGGGTAGACAGTGGTGAAATGGCCGTAGCTTTCAGTCTGCACCCGGTAAGCATACAGCAGTTATTTGATATTTCCGACAGCGGCAATGTAATGCCGCCCAAAAGCACCTGGTTTGAACCTAAGCTGAGAGACGGATTGCTTACACACCTGATCGATAATGCAGATACAGATCATGAATAGGAAATTGGTTGGCTTATTCTAAACTTTATACCGAATGAAAAAGCTTTTTTTGTTAGCAACCGTTGTTATGATCCATGTTTCGGTAACGGCACAGGATGCAGCCGAACTTCATAAAACCGCCAGGAATTATATGCAGCAGGGAGATCATGCAAATGCCATCCTGGTGCTTAACCGGGCTGTAGCCCTGCAGCCGGGCAATGTAGAGATATCCAAGGATCTTGCGTTGAACTATTACTACGCAAAAGAATACAGCAGGGCGCTGGATGTACTGAAGCCGATGATAGAAAAAGAAACAGCCGATGATCATTGTTACCAGATAGCCGGTGATGCCTATATGGCGCTTGACCAGGCAAAGGATGCGGAAAAGATATACCGCAAGGGAATTAAAAAAGTAAGCAACAGCGGCGCCCTTTACAATGAATTGGGAAAACTGCTTTGGTCGCAGGGGGATTATTCAGCCATTAAACAATGGGAGAAAGGCATTGAATCAGACCCCGGCTTTCCGGGCAATTATTATAATGCCGCTAAATATTATTATTTCAGTACCGAAAAGGTTTGGGGTTTGATCTATGGCGAAGTTTTTTTGAACATGGATCCGCAAAGCCTGTATGCAGCAGAAATGAAAAACATCTTACTGGAAGGTTATAAAAAACTGTTTGCCGAAACCAACCTGGAGAAGAACAACCCGGAGAAGAATAATTTTGTGGCCGCTTTTTTAAGCACCATGAACAAACAGAGTTCTGCCGCCGGAGGCGGCATCAATGCCGAGTCGCTTACCATGATACGGACCCGTTTTATTTTAGACTGGTATCCTGCCAACGCCACAAAGTTCCCTTATAAACTATTCGACCTGCAAAAACAGTTGCTGCAGGATGGTTTGTTTGAAGCCTACAACCAATGGATCTTTGCGGCAGCACAAAACTTACCGGCTTATCAAAACTGGGTAAATGCCCATACCAAAGAGTATAATGAACTAAGCCGCTTTCAAAAGAACCGGGTGTTTAAGATCTCTGCCGGGCAGTATTATCATTAATCTCTTTCAATCACCATTCAGCGCCATTTAGCCGGTGGTGCAAGTGACTTTTTTTTATTAACTTGTCTCTAAAACAATTTTTATGGAAGAGCAACGTGATGAAAAATTATGGCAGATCGCCAAACGCAGGGCCGATTTCCAGGACAGCCTGATCGGCTTTGTGGTAATAACCTGCATTTGCTGGGCCGTATGGTTTTTCACTACCGGCCGCCATGGGTTCAATGGCACAACGCCCTGGCCCCTGTGGGTAATGCTGGGTTTGGGCATCGGCCTTGTTTTTAAATTCATAAAAGCATATAAAACGGATAAGGACACGCTTGCTGAACGAGAGTACGAAAAGCTGAAGAACCAGCATAACTAATCATACTTAACACCAACGATTGCTTATGAATGAGAATTCAAGAATATTTGATTTTGTCGATTACCAGCTTAACCGTTTTCCAAAGAAGGACATGTTTTGCGGAAAGGAGAACGGGCAATGGATACCGTACAGCACGGCTGATGTTAAGAACCTCGTTAACCGGTTAAGTATCGGGTTGATGAAACTGGGCGTTAGCGGTAAGGACATGAAAATAGAGAACCAGGATAAGATCGCCCTCATTTCCAAGAACCGGCCCGAATGGCTGATGCTGGATTTTGCCTGCCAGCAGATCGGCGCCGCCCTCTGCCCCATCTATCCCACTACCAATATCAACGAACTGGAATTTATTTTTAATGATGCTTCGGTAAAATATGTTTTCGTAAGCGGTCAGGATATTTTAGATAAGGTGAACAATGTGCGCAGCAAAGTGCCGGGCCTGGTAAATGTATACAGCTTTGATGAGTTGCCCGGGGTGGATCACTGGAAAAAACTACTAAACGAAGCCTCTGACCTGGAATTGAGAACACTGGAAGAAACAAAAAGCGGCATCGGGCCCGAACATTGCGCCACCATCATCTATACATCCGGCACCACCGGCACGCCCAAGGGGGTAATGCTCAGTCACCGCAATATTGTGACCAATGTGCTGAATTCAGTAAAGAGCTTTCCATTTGAAGAAGACACTTCGGCCAGGGCACTCAGCTTTCTTCCGCTCAATCATATTTTTGAGCGCATGGTTTCAGCCATATATATATACAGCGGTATTTCTGTTTACTACGCCGAAAGCCTGGATACCATTGCCGAGAATTTAAAAGAAGTGAAGCCTACTCTTTTTTGCACCGTACCCCGGTTGCTGGAAAAGACCTATGAAAAAATAATGGCAAAGGGTTCTGAACTCACCGGACTAAAAAAGAAATTATTTTACTGGTCAGTTGGTTTGGCCAACGAATATGACAATACCAGGCCAAAAGGTATTGGGTATAACCTGCAGTTGATGCTTGCCAATAAGATCATCTTCAGTAAATGGCGGGAAGCATTGGGCGGTAATATAAAACTGATCGTTACGGGAGGCGCTGCCTGCCAGGTACGGTTGATACGCATCTTCACGGCAGCAGGCATTCCTATTTACGAAGGCTATGGCCCCACCGAGAACAGCCCGGTGATAAGTGTGAACCGGAGAGCAAAGGGAGGTACAAAGTTTGGTACCGTAGGCCCCGTTATTGAAGGACAGGAAGTGAAACTGGAAGCCGATGGAGAGATATGTGTGAAGGGGCCCAGTGTGATGATGGGTTATTATAAACGGCCCGACCTTACCGCAGAAACGGTTATTGATGGCTGGCTGCATACCGGCGACATAGGAATATTTGAAGATGGCAAATATTTAAAGATCACCGACCGGAAGAAAGAACTGTTTAAGACCAGTGGCGGAAAATACGTAGCCCCGCAACCGATCGAAAATAAAATGAAAGAATCACCTTTTGTAGAACAGATGATGGTAGTGGGTGCCGAACAGAGATTTGTAGGCGCATTGATCGTTCCTTCTTTACCCAACCTGAAAGAATGGATGCAGCATAAAGGAATACCATTCACCACGATTGAGGACGCCGTTCATAACCCGAAAGTACTGGACCTGTATAAAGAACTGGTTGATTCCTTCAATAAATTCTTCAACCATGTGGAGCAGATAAAGAAATTTGAACTGCTTCCAAACGAATGGACCATCGACAGCGGTGAACTTACACCCACCCTTAAGTTAAAACGCAAAGTGATCATGGAAAAATACAAGGGAGCGGTTGACCGGATATACAACTGATCAAAATTAAAACCGGGGATCTGATCGTTGGCTATGATCAGCATCCCCGGTTAGTTTACTCATGCCTGTTAACTGCATTCAAGGAACCTGGATAAAACAGTAAGGTTGATTTTTCATTAAGTTATAAGGTCATCAATACATCGGGGTTAATCATAGTATCAATATTTTTACCTTCACAATTCCCTGATCAGTTTGGGAATAAGGTCAAAGTCTTTCGATTTGTCTACAAACCCAACCGCCCCGATCTCTTTACATAAGCGCTGGTAGTATTCACTTACCTGGTTTGTTATCATCACCACTTTTATGGCCGGGTACTCCTGGTTTATCCACCTCAGCAGGTCAATGCCGTTTTTACCCGGCAACTGAATATCAAGCAATACAATGGCTGGCTTATTTTCGTCAATGATCTTTACTGCCTCATTGTAATTCTCCGCAGTAAATACCTTACGGCTCACTTTCGCTTCTTTCAATAACCCAGTCAGTCGCTGAACTATTAATATAGAATCATCAACTATTAAGAGTGATTTTTCTTTCGTTTCAGGCTGGAGCATACTTAAAAGCTGCAGCAAGTTAGGCAAAAGGCAGGGTGTATATGTAGTTGTGTCGCTGTTGCTAATGTAGAGTAATTACTACAGGCTTGTAGAATGGCAATAAAAAGCAGGGGTCAGATCAACTTATTTTCAATGGCGTATTTGGTAAGGTCTGAATTGGATTTCAGATTCATCTTTGCCATTACCCGGGCCCGGTAGGTACTTACAGTGGTAACACTGAGCGACATCATTTCGGCAATATCCGAAACAGATTTTCCATTGGCCAGCAGTTTCATCACATCAAATTCCCGGTCGCTGAGTGTTTCATGCAGTAGTTTGTTTGAGTTGGAAGAAAAGGAATCGGCCAGTTTTTCGGCAATGGATTGAGAAATGTATTTTTTTCCCAGCAATACTTTTTTTACTGCCTTCACCAGCTCATCGGGTGCCGTGTCTTTACTCAGGTAACCGGCAGCGCCTGATTTTAAAGCCCGCAGGGCATATTGTTCTTCGGGATGAATACTTAATATCAGTACCGGCAGGTCGGGATAACCTGATTTTATCTGTTGGAGGGCATCCAGCCCGCTGCGCCCCGGCATGGAAAGATCGCTTACCACCACATCCCATTTTTCGGCCATTACCTTTTTTATCAGTTCTTCCGCATCGGGTACTTCGTCGATCACTGCATTGGAAAATTCTTCCAGCAATATCTGCTTTAGTCCCTTACGAACAATGGTATGATCATCTGCTATTAAGATCCGCAACATAAATAAGTTTTAGTCAGCAATTTTTACAAGATCCAGCGGAATAGAGATCGTGATCTCTGAACCCTGGCCCGGATTGCTTTTGATTTCATAAGTTCCGCCGATCAGTAAGCTGCGTTCTTTAATACCCAGGAGGCCCAGCGTTTTTTTATCTTTTGTTGCGTTCACATCAAATCCAACACCGTTATCCCTGATACTAAAGTACAACCTTTTATCATCGCTGTCAAGTATTGCATCTACCTGGCTGGCATTGGCATGCCGTGCCACATTGGTCAGCACTTCCTGGTATATCCTGAAAAGGGCCGTAGCTTCCTTGGGCATTACCGATATATCGCCAGCCTTATTGATAAATACCACTTTGGTACCCGACCTTCTTTCAAATTCTTCGCTCTGCCATTCAAGGGCAGCCAGCAATCCAAGATCATCCAGGATGCTTGGCCGCAGATCGGTGGCAATTTTACGAACCGTGGCAATGGTAGAATTGATCAGTTCGATGCTGTCCTTCATCTTTTTATTTATCTCATCATCCACGCTGTTTATTTTCCGGTTCAGCCAGTGCATGTCCATTTTAAGACCGGTAAGCTGTTGCCCCAGTTCATCATGTATCTCCCGGGCAATATTGGTCCGTTCATCTTCCCGTATGCTTTGCAGGTTGGATGCCAGCATACGTATATCCTCATACGATTTCTGCAGCAATTCCTTTGCTTTGAACTGCTCGGTCACATCATGTGATAAACCCAGCCAGACCATACGGCCTTCATACAGTATCTGGTGACTGTAGGTTTCCACGTGAATAATGGTGCCGTCTTTTTTCTGGTGCCGCCAGTATCGTACATTGATCACGCCGGGTTCCATTTTATCTACTTCATTAAGGAAGTTATTAACGTCTTCCGCCGGACGAAGGTTTCTTGTATTAAGTTTCAAAAATTCTTCGCGGCTGTAGCCATATTGTTTTATGGCTGCATCATTTACATCAATGATATTCAGCTCGGGTATGGTCACCATCCACATGGGCAGGGGATTATTATAAAACAGCAAACGGTATTTCTGTTCTGAATGCAATAATTCTTCTTCAGATCTTTTACGTTCGGTTATATCCTCGGCATATCCGTATTCAATATTATTGCCTTGGGGATCTTTCACCACATTGGTATTGGCATGCACCCACCTTGTTTCACCATTAGGACGTATAATGCGGTAAGAGAGATTTGATTTCCGGGTTACTACCAGGTTTTTAAACGCATCCTCCAGCATCGGTTTATCATCGGGATGTACGGCATCAATAAAGCTGGCCGGATTCTTATACAGGTCTTCTGCTTTTTGACCCCAGATGGTTTCATAAGAAGGGCTTATATACAGGGTTTCAAACGTATCAATATTATTCACCCAATATACGCCCGAAATATTTTCAACCAGGTTTTGAAACCGCATTTTCGATTTCAGTATCTCTTCTTCTGCTTTTTTCCGTTCGGTAATATCCAAGATGCTTCCCCGTATAAGTATGCGGTTTTCCGAAGGCAGTCTTACCAGCCATACTTCGCAGGGGATATTATTGCCTTCCTTATCCTGGTGCAGCCACTCAAAAACGGGCTTCTCCCCTTCTATTGTTTTTTGTATATGCTCAGCCGCCACTTCCAAAGACAGCCTGCCGTCGGCCTGGAATTCGGGACTAACCGCAACCGGACCTGTTTTTAAAAGTTCCTCTTCGGTCATTTTAAATAAATGGGTGGCGCTTGTACTTACACTAATGAATTTTTTCTCTTCTACATCAAATACAACCAACGCCTCCGGTGCATGTTCTACAAGGGCCCGGTATCGTTCTTCGTTTTCCCGGATGGTTCTTGCTGCCTGTTCCTTTTCCGAAATATCGAACCCAACTCCCATCAGGCAGCTTTCGCCCTCATATTCTATCGCCTGCCCGGTAAAATAGTAAGGCACAATTTTGCCGGACTTTAATAACAATCCTGATTCTACATTATCTTCTCCGTTTTCAAACACATTGGCCACTTTTGCTTTCATTAAAGGCTGATCTTTTTCCTGAAAGAAATCCAGCGCAATCATCCGGCTGATCTCTTCATTGGTATAGCCGGTCACTGTTTCAAAATTCCTGTTCCACCGCAAAAATTCCCCTTTCTTATTGTACAGGTAGAATATACCTGGCAGGCTGTTGATAATGGAATCGGAAAGTTCCTTTTCCTTGATCGCCCTTGTTTTGATTATTTCTCTTTCTGTAACATCCTGCATGGCGCCCAGTATGCGCTGGGGTTTCCCATCTTCACCATATTTAATATATGCCCGGTCATAAAAGGTTCTGTATTCTCCATCCGCTGTCTTAAAATAGAATTCCTCGGCAATTGAGTTTTCTGATCTTTCGATGGCTTTATTCAGCCGTTCCACAATACCCTGCCGTTGATCGGGGTGTATCCTGCCGAGAAACATTTCAAAGTCTATCTTTTCATCCGGGGAATCGAAGCCATACAGGCTGTATAGTTTTTTATTCCCCCATGTATGATTGGTATCAAAATCGTGATCCCATACTGCATCGTTGGTTGCCTGTGCAATGATCTCAAAGCGTTCGTTGGATCTGCGGATCTCTTCCTCTGCTTTCTTCCGGTCGGATATATCCCGTACAAAAGCAAGGAACCGGTCGCCTGAAATGAATTTTGCACTTACTTCCACCTCCAGCAGGCTTCCGTCTTTTCTTTTAACCCTGCGTTCGGCCCTGGCACCCTGGCTGTTCATCATCTCTGTAAAATGAAAAGGATTTTTTTCAAGGTCTTCCGGTAATACCAAATCATAAATACTCAAAACAGCTAATTCGTCCGGAGAATACTGACACATTTTGTAGCCGCTTGAATTTACCACCAGGAAATGTCCCTGTTTATCGGCGATAAAAATACCGTCATTGGCCTGCTCTACCAGGGTGCGGTATTTCTCTTCGCTTTCCTCGATCAGGCGCTGCGCCGTTTTCTGTTCCGTAATATCCCGGCTGGTGATGATAAATCCCATCGTTTGACCCTCTTTTGTTTTTAAGAGACTTATTCCACTCAGCAAACAGGTTTTTACGTTGGTTTTTGTATGAATGAAATGGAACTCACCCCGCCAATGTCCTTCACTGAAAACTTTTTTAAACACTTCTTCATTGGTTGTATCCGGGTATTCAAAAGATACCAGTTCGGGGATCCTTTTGCCGAGCACTTCTGCAGTGGTAAAACCATAAAGTTCTTCACAGGCCTTATTCCAGCTTACAATGCAACGGTTCATATCCAGCGAAGTAATGGCATCTGATACGTTTTCCAGTAATCTCGATTGATACAGCAGGTCTTTTTCGTTCTTTTTCCGTTCAGTGATGTCTCGTATAAAACCGATCAGCGTATGCGAACTGGCCATTTTTGAATTCACTTCAATATCCAGCACGGAGCCGTCCTTTTTCCGCAGACTTCTTTCATACAAAAGTGCCTTCCCCTGCAACAGCTCATTTATACGCAACGGGTTTGAATCAAAATCTTCCTCTGGTAAAAATTTAAACAAATGCTCTCCCAGCATTTCTTCTTCGGTAAAACCGCACATGGTACACATGCTTTTATTCACTTCAATGATGTAACCATCCAGGTCGGTTATTACAATACCATCACTTGCCTGCTCCACCAGGTTGCGGTATTTTTCCTCGCTTTCCTTCATCAGTATCTCGGCCTTTTTATTGGCGGTAATGTCTACTGCAGAAGCCAGCCAGAATTGATCATTATTAAGTTCCAGTTGCTCTATCGAAAGCAGGATGGACAACTGATCGCCTGCCCTCGTTTTGATTGCTATCTCATAATTTTCAAGAAACCCGTATTCATTCAGCAGTTCTTCAATTTCATTGCTTATACCGGCTCTTTTTTCGATATCGATCTTGCTTATCAGTCCGGCATCATCTGAAGACCTGCCTATCAGCTCTTCCCGTGGCTGCTCCAACAGGCTGGCACACGATTGATTTACATCCACGATATGCCATTCGGTATCGTAAATGGCCAGGCCAAGCAGGGTTTGGTGAAAGGCTTTGGAAAATTTTTCTTCGCTTGCTTTAAGCTGGCGGGTACGCACCCGAACCAGTTCGTCTAACTTGCGGGGCCTCCGGGCTACATGGTATATAACCAAGGCGCCCAGCATGGAGAACAAGGCACCAAAAAGGATGAATAAAAGTATATCGGTAAGGTCATTTAAAGAGGTTTTCCTGGTCACCCACAATTTCCATTCGCCGTTGGGTACATTCACAGAAACCGACTGC
>DAOLIP010000026.1:0-34078 GCA_035328475.1 Ferruginibacter sp. | reverse complement strand
ACAGCCACGCCGGGCGAGAGGGTTGGACGATTCCGTGTGCAATACAAAAGCTGTAAAAATTCATCAGCATATCAATGGGAATACCCGGCACCGCTACCCTGCCTGTTTTCGCCAGGGCAATAACTTCCTGCCAGGTTTGCGGAAGGGCAATATTGTTTTTATCCAGCAGGTCTTTTCTAAAACTGGCTGCAGGCGTTGCCGCATCGATGGCCAAAGCCCATTGGCTGTTGTGATAATTATAACTGGCATGAGAGTATCCAACGGAATTTTCAAACTGGTCTTGCAAATATTCCTTTGGCAGATATTCATTCAATGGCAATACACAGTTTGTGGCAGCAGCACAACCAACCCAGGGATGGTCTATGATCAGGAGGTCGTACTCCTGCGTTAATTTTTCAATGGGAAGATCGGCAAATTCCTGTAGTGTTCTTTTCTTCCACCTGATCTCCACATCCGGGTGCAGTTCGTTATAACGCTGCGATGCTGCCAGTAAGGGCGTAATGCCCCTGCTGTGCGCCCATGTTATGCCGTTTAAAACGATCGCTGCCATTGTGATCAAGTTGTCTTTTTATTAACCAGTAAGATATGTTCGCAAACCATTACCAGTTCGTTGTGTTGGTTAAATGCCTCCACCAGTTCTGTAACCAATCCAAAACCGGGTTTTTTATGATCTTTTTTGCCTGCTATGGTAACGGTAACTTTTATTGCATCATCAATAAAAACAGGTTTTATAAAACGCAGCCTGTCGTAGCCATAGGTCATCGCCGCTTCGTTTATAAAATCTGCAGTAAGGCCAACAGCAATGGTAAAGATCAACGTGCCATGTGCAATACGCTTTTTAAATGGCTGTGTTTTGCACCATTCTTCATCCATGTGATGAGGGAAGAAATCGCCGGATTCCTTTGCATGAATATCTATGTCTTCCGCCGAGATCGGCCGTTCCTTTGTGTAACGGGTATATCCCGGTTCAAACTCCTCAAAATATTTTTTAATAAACATGTAGGATCACTGTAGTGCAGTTTGGTTAACCGGTATTTTTTGTGGGCTGGTTACAAAGGCGTAGTTACCATGCAACGGCACTACCTGTAACTTAAATGCGATACGAGCATACGACATCATACAGCAATCAGATCCATTTAAAGAACCGTTTTACAATCGTTAGCCTGCAACGTTCCTGCCTTAAAGAAACACCTGCAAAACAGAACATCAAATTATAACCATGTTACAACTCATTCAATGTAAGGTTTTACTGTAATGATGGCAGATTTTACTATTGCCCGGGGAAGGCAAAGCACTAAACCGGGCTTGATACAGAAGGCAGAAGGAAGATTAAAAAGCCCCAAGGCTGTATAAACACAGCATACATTTATTATTTCAGGCAATCGTTTTGCAGTGCCTGCAAAATAAAAATGGCTATTTAAAAAACAGCCAAAAATGAAATATACCGGAGCAGGTACACGATAGTAAATAAAAAAAAGCGCTCCAGTTACCTAAAGCGCTTTCACAAACTATAATCCCACATCTTTATTGTTTCGCATCAGAATTCTCTTTTACTTTAGTGCCGCCCCAGTGTGTGGCAGCAATGGAAGCAAATCTTATTTTCAATGCGGCTATTTTCAAATTGTCATTTGTAGCCAGGTCTTTTTCAATGGCATTCTTGCGGGTATCAAGCGCTTCGTATAATACGTTGATCTCATCCCAGTCTTCCCTGGTGTAAGAATTTTTATTATCTGCCACGGTGTTTACAAAATTCTTATAGATCCCATGTATGTTATCAGCGGTAACAAAAGAGAACTGCATATCGTTACCGATCTTACCCTCACCAAACAACCGGTTCCTTAACACCTGCCGGAAGTCGGGAACAGAAGCATTCAGTTTAGCCGTGGCATCATTTTCCTTAATATTAAATTCATACCTGGTCTTCAGGGCCGCATACTTTGCTTTGCTGGCTTCTGTCTTGGCTTTATCTTCAGCTTCCAGTGCGGCAATATTCTTTTCTGCCTTCAGGGCTCTTTCCTGGTAGCCCTCATCAATGGCTTTCCAGTTTGCCTCTGTATAAACAGGAGGCTGGTTCTCTACAGAATCAACATACATAGCTAAACGGTCAGCATCCTGTGCTGCTTCGTCTTTCTCAAGGTTCTTACAGGCTGTAAATCCCGTCACAAGAAGGGTTGCAGCGATCATAAAATTGGTCTTTTTCATTTTTGATTTTTTTCCCGGAATGCAATATGTATTTATGATGCCCCGGGTGATTGTTCCTGGTAAACTGCATGATGCATTCACCATTTCATTGCAAATGTATTTGGTCTTGAAACAGCCGTTATTACAGCATTCCGGGTATTTGTTACATCATTCACAGGTTTACCGGAATATAAACCCGGTAGCTGTTTTTAAAGTCTACCTTGTATAAAACAGTTATGGAAAAACGTATCCTCGGAATTATTTTATCACTGCTTGGCGTTGCCGGCCTAATTTATGCCGGTTTCAGTTTCATGAATGGCGGAGAAGGAACAAGAAATATCAAAGCGATCATTTTTTCAGGTGTGCTGGGAGGTATTTTCTTTTTTGCCGGCATCGGCCTGATCAGGAATACAAAAGACAAAGCCACATAAACATATCCCACACTATCTAGCCAGGCTGTTTATGCCGTAAAAAGAGTCTGCCCCATGCCGCTTTATCAAAAATGTGGGAATGATGTAACCAATTCACCTATTTATGTAACAGTTCTTAGCTATACAATAACAATCTTTATATTATACTAAACCAGTAAAAAGCCCCATGAGTAACGAGAAGCCAGAAAGTACGGATATAGAAAAATCAAAGTCGCACATCATTGTTGAGATCATTGAATATGTACCCAATGCCGTAGTGATCAAAACGATCATTAAAAAATCGACGGGGAATATAAGTGTAATGTCTTTCGATAGTGGAGAAGGTCTGACGGAGAAGATATCTCCCTTTGATACCTATGCCCAGATCATTGAAGGCAAGGCAGAGATCGTTATTGACAGCGTATCTACATTGCTTGAATCCGGAAGCGGTATCGTGATACCGGCGCACACACCGAATCATATCAATCCCAACGGGCGTTTTAAAATGATACTAACGATCATTAAAAGCGGGTACGAATAAATTGTTTTACCGGTAATACGTTCCGGGTAAATTAACCTTAAATAAAAAAACATGTCACTTAATCTTTTTTCAATCCCGGGTACAGGCAATAAAAGAGCTGATATCAAAAGATACCAGGGAAAACCGGTTACAGAAACCTTAACCAATGGTTTCTTTACAGTAGATAATAAATGGACGGTAACATACTGGAACAAAGCGGCCGAAAAAATACTGGGGGTGCCGGCAAGCAGTATAATCGGAAAGAACCTGTGGGAAGAATTCGCAGGCATCATCCCCGTGGAATTTTATGCCATTGACCAGAAAACATTCCGCCGGGATATCCCCGTTCATTTTGAAGAATACTGGGGCCAGATGGGCGCCTGGTTCGATGTGATAACCTATCATTGCGACAATACGTTATCAGTTTCTTTTAAAAGCAGTACCCACCTCCATTCAGGATCCATCGAAAGCCCTGAGCAAAAATTGAAGATACTGACCGAACTGTACCAGTATGTTACAGAGATCACCAACGATTGCCTCTGGGAATTATACCTGCAGGGCGAAGAAATATTCTGGATAGACGGCGGCCATAAAAGAACTTTTGGTTACCAGGTAGAAAATGCACTGATCCCGCAAACTTTTTGGGAGGAATGCATACACCCCGACGACCGGATACGGGTACTGACAAGATTAAGTCATACGATCACTGCAAAAGCCGAATACTGGGAAGATAAATACCGGTTCAAAAAAGCAGATGGCAGCTATGCGTATGTTCAGGACCGGGGGCATATAGTTTATGATGATAACAATGACGCTTCAAGGATCATTGGTGCAACCCAGGACATTACTAAAAATGTTTTACTGGAAAATGAACTGACGAAGAAAATCTATAATAAAGAAACTTAGATCCTGTGAATATACCCTTATTCACCATTTCCCATATTTATGAAGAGCCCATCCCTCTGTTGCCAAACAAACCTGCCTGCCGGGTACTTTTACTAACAGGTCAATTCAAAATATTTTGCAGCCTGTTGCCGGTACTTCAGTCGGGAATATGAAATATGAGGCCAGCCTTGGAAAATGCTTCTCTCTTTTGAACAGTTGTGTAAAGTAAAGCCCCTGTCTCGGCGAGGTTATTTGTACCTTTAGAGACCGAATGGCCTGGCTGCTATCTTATACCAACCCAACATGAAATTATATATCAAATACATGGTGAGCCTGCGATGCAAAATGCTGGTGAAAGATGAATTAGAAAAACTGGGGCTTCATTATGTAGTGGTGGATCTTGGCATGGTGGAGATCATGGAAAATATCACAGCCGGGCAACATGCACAGCTTGCTCAAAACCTGCTGAAGTCGGGCCTGGAACTGCTGGATGACAAAAAAAGCATCCTGATCGAAAAGATAAAAGGCGTGATCATTGAAATGATCCATTATTCCGATGAACTGCCCGCCCAGAACTATTCGGATTTCATCAGTGAAAAATTAGGCTATGATTATACCTACCTGGCAAACAGTTTCTCGGAAGTGAAAGGCATCACCATCCAGCAATTCATCATCATACACAAAATTGAAAAAGTAAAAGAGTTACTGCTGTACGACGAATTGAATTTAACCGAGATCGCCTTTAAAATGCATTACAGCAGTGTGGCCCATTTATCCAACCAGTTCAAGAAAATTACCGGACTTACTCCCTCTTTCTTTAAGAAACTCAAGCAAAAGAGACAACAGAACCTCGAGAACCTGTGATTTGTGTAAGTTTTAAAAATTCCAATGTAATATTAGCCTGTAAAAAGGACGGACCTTTAATATTGCTCTTTAAAATAAAGAGTACTATTGAAATTATACATCAAATACATGGTAAGCAACCGGTGTAAACTGGCGGTAAAAGAAGTATTGAAAAAACTTGGAGTACATTTTATTGTGGTTGACCTGGGTGAAGTAGACATCATGGAGGAAATTTCGTCAGAACAGCGTGAAGAACTGAAAAAGGCCTTGCTTGAATCAGGTCTTGAACTGATGGATGATAAACGGGCTGTGCTGATCCAAAAGATCAAAACGGTGGTCATTGAAATGGTTCATCATACGGAAGATGAAATGACGGTGAATTTTTCGCATTTCCTGAGTGAAAAACTTAACCACAGTTATACCTACCTGGCCAACCTGTTTTCAGAAGTACAGGGCACCACTATTGAACAGTTCATCATCTCTCATAAAATTGAACGGGTAAAAGAGCTGATCATGTATGATGAACTGAACAT
This sequence comes from Ferruginibacter sp., assembly GCA_035328475.1. Lineage (GTDB taxonomy): Bacteria > Bacteroidota > Bacteroidia > Chitinophagales > Chitinophagaceae > Ferruginibacter. The sequence continues at coordinate 28,706 of DAOLIP010000026.1, read as the reverse complement.
CACAGAAATCGCATGGAAGATGAACTACAGCAGTGTAGCGCATTTATCCAACCAGTTTAAAAAAATGACCGGGCTCACTCCTACTCATTTCAAACAATTAAAAGATAAAAGGCGTACCCCCATTGAAGAAGTAGGGATACCGGCGGCTATCGATACAAATGGTACAAATTAAAAAAACAGTTAAGCTGGCAATGTATGTCAAATAAAACAGGATCTGTTAAAGATGAATTAGCTAACGCCCGGAATGAACTTCTTCTTCAAAAAGAAGAGAATGAAAAACTGGCTGCGGAGTTATCCATTGCACTCAAAGAACTGGCTCACCAGAAAGAAGAGAAAGGGAAGCGGCAGGCCGAGCTGGGCATTGCCAACATAGAACTTGTTTTCCAGGACAAGGAGAAAGGGAAACGGGCGGCTGAACTGGGCATCGCCAACATAGAACTTGCCTTCCAGGATGAAGAGAAAGAAAAACGGGCGGCTGAACTGGGCATTGCCAACATAGAACTTGCTTTTCAAAATGATGAAAAAGAAAAAAGAGCAGCCGAGTTGGTTATTGCAAATAAAGAAAAGAAAAAAAGGGAGATCGCCAGTAAAGAACTTGAAACATCGAGTTATTCTGTAAAATTGGCTTCTCAATATTCAAGGAGCCTGATAGAAGCAAGTCTTGACCCCCTCTTTACAATAAGCCCCGCAGGAAAAATCACGGATATGAACAATGCCTCGGTAAAAGTAACAGGGGTTTCACGTGAGAAATTATTGGGCACCGATTTTTTTAACTACTTCACCGAGCCCGACAAAGCCAGGAAAGGTTACAAAGAGGTTTTCGCCAAAGGCTTTGTGGCAGATTACCCCCTAACCATACGTGACCATAAATTAACCGACGTATTATTTAATGGGTCAGTTTATAAAGATGAAACCGGAAATGTGTTGGGTGTGGTTGTAGTGGCCAGGGATATTACCGAACAAAAACGAATTGAAAAAGAATTTACCGAAGCCAAGGTATTTGCCGAACTGGCAACCGAAATAGCAGAAGTGGCAAAAAGCAAGGCAGAAAATGCAGTACGCATAGCAGAAGATGCAGTAAAAGCAAAACAGCAGTTCCTCTCAAATATGAGCCACGAGATACGCACTCCCATGAATGCGATCATTGGCTTTACGAAAGTGCTGTTAAAGACAGACCTTACTGCAAAACAGCGGGAATACCTTATTGCCATTAAACTGAGCGGCGATTCGCTGATCGTACTTATCAACGATATACTTGACCTGGCAAAAGTAGATGCAGGCAAAATGATATTTGAAGAAATACCCTTTAAAATGGAAGCATCCATCGCTGCAATGCTTCATCTTTTTGAAACAAAGATCCAGGAAAAGAATTTAGTGCTGGTGAAAGATTACGACCAAAAAATCCCCTTGGTGCTGCTTGGCGACCCGGTTCGCCTGCACCAGATCATTTTAAACCTGGTGAGCAATGCAGTAAAGTTCACAACAACCGGAAAAATAACGGTTAGTATTCATTTGCTGAAAGAAGATGAAGACAAAGTAAGCATTGAATTTGGGGTTACCGATACCGGGATAGGAATAGCAGAAGATAAAATAGTAAAGATATTTGACAATTTTCAGCAGGCATCAAGCGGCACATCAAGACTGTATGGAGGTACGGGGCTTGGACTTGCTATTGTTAAACAGTTAGTGGAGCCACAGGGAGGAAGCATCCGGGTAGAAAGCACACCTGGCAAAGGTTCTATATTCAGTTTTATTCTCGATTTTAAGAAAACAACTGCCGAGGCTGAACTGGATATGGAAATGGTGGAACTGAGTACAGAATTAAAAAATATAAAAGTATTGGTGGTGGAGGATATTGCCCTTAACCAGCTATTGATGAAAACATTGCTTGATGATTTTGGATTTGAACGGGATATTGCCGCCAATGGAAAAATTGCCATTGAAAAATTAGAGACCCAATCTTACGATGTAATATTAATGGACCTGCAGATGCCTGAAATGAACGGGTTTGAGGCCACCGAATACATCCGGAACAAAATGAATTCCAGGATCCCTATCATTGCATTAACAGCCGATGTAACCACCGTTGACCTGGCAAAATGCAAAGCGGTTGGCATGAATGACTATATCGCAAAGCCGGTTGATGAACGATTGCTTTACAGCAAAATAATAAACCTGGTAAAAAAGCCAGCACTGCTGAAAAATACGGAGCTCAATGAGAATGAACAAGCTGAACCAAAAAAAATAAAGTGCATTGACCTGGAATACCTGATACACCGCACAAAATCTGACCCCAAGCTAATGACAGAGATGATATCCCTTTACCTGGAACAAACTCCTCCCCTGGTTAGTGCCATGAAACAGAGTTTAAAGGATAAGGACTGGGAGTCACTTCATTCTGTAGCGCATAAAATGATCCCTTCGTTCTCCATCATGGGTATCAGCATTGATTTTGAGAACATGGCTAAAAAAATTCAGGGCTATGCAAGCATCCGCCTGCAGGCCGATGAAATAGATGACCTGGTATTACAACTTGAGAAAGTATGTACCCAGGCCTGTAAAGAATTACTGGCGGAACTCACCCTGATCAAAAATACAAGCAAATGAAAAAAGAACGGGTAAACCTCTTCCTGGTTGATGATGACGCTTTGTTTCTAAAATCACTGGAAGTTGAATTTCTGCAACACGGCGATTTCGTCATTGAAACATTTGCAACGGGTGAACTTTGCCTCGAAAATCTTTTTCATGATCCGGATATCATCATTCTAGATTACCTGCTTGACGGGATCCATAAAAATGCCATGAACGGGATCGATACACTGGACAAAATAAAAGAGTATAATCCCGGCATTCCGGTTGTAATGCTATCGGCACAGGATAAGATAGAAGTAGCCATCAATTGCATGCATCACCGGGCGGATGATTACGTTGTGAAAAGTGAAACAGCCTTTATGCGTTTACAAAAGATCATCAGTGCCATATTCCGTTATAAAAAAATGGAGAAAGAACTCGATTGGTATATGACCAGGATGTAATGCTGCTTTTATTTCCCATCCTGCAACATATGTGAATAATGTAACTTATTTTCTATTGTATGTAACAATGCCTGTACTAAAGTCATTCAACTTTACGGTAAGGAAATTACGATCATGGCCAACACCAAATGCAGCACAACACTTACTGATAAAACAAAGATCATAAGCCGACCGGTAAAACGGGCACTGGCTCCTGAAAGGATCTGCAACCTCGATTACCTTACTGCTATTACCCGGGGTAACCGGGAAAAGATAAATAATCTCCTGGGTGTTTTCCTTGAAGAGATCCCGAAGGAGTTAACAGCCCTTACTGCTGCGATTGAAAAAACGAACTATACCGTTATCTGCGATATCCTGCACAAAATAAAATGCTCCTTTTCTATCCTCGGCATTGCTACACTTACTTCGCCTGTCGATGAAATGAAAGACCTCAGCAACATTGCCCTGGGTATAAAAAGAATACAGCAGCTGAACCAGCGGGTAAATCTTATTTTCAGGCAGGCGATGGAAGAACTGAGAATAGAAAGCGGGCATACCGTATCTCCCATCAAAATTCATCTTTAATGTGTGAATCATGTAACTTATCGGGGCAATGATGTAACAGCTGCCTGTTAAGATCTTATCAACTTTACATATCCCTGATTAATTCAATTACCCGCCTACCTGAACTTGCTTTGGATAATTCTGTCTAAAGGAACAGTCCTGGAAATAATAATAATGATAGAAATAAATAAAAGAGGCATCCTGCTGATGAAAACGGCCAATGGTTTCGAGAACGAAGGCGTATTGAATCCTGCCGTGATAAGGAAAGATGACCGCATTCATCTTTTTTACCGGGCGGTAAGCAAGGGCAATTATTCCAGTATTGGTTATTGCAGGTTAAAGGACCCCTTAACTATTGATCATCGTTTTGATTCGCCCGTTCTTTTTCCACAGTTTGATTACGAATGCCATGGTGTGGAAGATCCCCGGATCACAAAGATCGACGGCCTGTTCTATCTTACTTATACCGCTTATGACGGGGTAAATGCATTGGGAGCCCTGGCGCTGTCGAAAGACCTGTTGCATTTTGATAAACAGGGGATCATCGTACCCCAGATCATGTATAAAGAATTCAGCCGCCTGGCAGAATCAAAAGCTGCTATTAATGAAAAATATCTTCGCTACAATAAGCACGATGGCATAAAGGTAAACCACGGCAAGAAAGTGTTTCTCTGGGATAAAAATGTGATCTTTTTTCCCGAAAGGATAAAGGGCAAGTTGCACTTTCTTCACCGCATCCGGCCGGATATCCAGATCGTGTCGGTAAAGGAACTGGAAGAACTTACGCCCGAATTCTGGCAAAATTATTTTCTCCACCTTGATGAATCCATTGTGCTTTCGCCTAAATACAAACACGAAGTAAGCTATATAGGCGGCGGATGTCCTCCCATAAAAACAGAACAGGGCTGGTTATTGATCTATCATGGTGTGCACGATACCATAAAGGGCTATGTCTATTCGGCCTGTGCAGCATTGCTCGATCTGCAGGATCCCCAGAAAGAAATTGCCCGGCTGCCTTATGCGCTGTTTAAACCCGAACATGAATGGGAATTAAAAGGCGAAGTAAATAATGTGTGTTTCCCCACCGGCACTGTTTTAACAGGCGATACGCTATATATATATTACGGCGCAGCCGATGAGCAGATCGCCTGTGCTTCTGTGAGCCTGGCTGCCCTGCTGGATGAGTTATTACTATATACCAACAAAGATGAAAAATAAGATCGCCATCAATAGCATACCAACGCATCAGTTTGATCAGCAGGGCAAAGGCCCCCGGAAAAAAAACAATATGCTACCCGAAATTCTCTTTATCACTTCTTACCCGCCCAGGGAATGTGGCATAGCCACGTATTCACAGGACCTGGTAAAAGCGTTAGACAACAAATTCAACCACTCATTCTACATAAGGATCTGTCCGCTTGAATCGGAAAACGAAACCCATACTTACCCGGATGAAGTAAAATACATACTCAATACAGACCAGCCGGATGCATTCTTTCAATCAGCAATGAAGATCAACAGCGATCCGGCTATAAGTATGGTAATGATCCAGCACGAGTTTGGGTTCTTTGCAAAGAAAGAAGAAGCATTCAGAGGATTCCTGGATCTGCTCGTAAAACCGGTAGTCATCGGTTTTCATACCGTACTGCCCCACCCTGATGAATCGTTAAAACTGAATGTTCAGAAAATAGCAGCTGTCGCCGTATCCATCATCGTTATGACGAATTCTTCTGCGGGGATACTAACAAAAGATTATGGGGTTCCAGAGGAGAAAATCACCGTCATTCCCCATGGCACACACCTGGTGCCGCATTCAGACAGCAAGGTGCTGAAGCAACGGTATGAATTATCAGGAAGAAAAATCCTTTCCACTTTTGGGTTATTAAGCTCAGGAAAAAGTATTGAAACCACTTTAGAAGCATTACCCGCTATTATAAATAAATATCCCGATGTGCTGTTCCTGATCATTGGCAAAACACATCCTTCTGTAATAAAACAGGAGGGGGAAAGATACCGTACACAGCTGGAAGTAAAGGTGTCTGAATTAAACCTGCAGCAACACGTACAATTTATAAATCATTTTTTACCGCTGGCTGAGCTATTAGAATATTTGCAGCTCACCGATATCTATCTATTCACTTCCAAAAATCCCAACCAGGCTGTAAGCGGCACATTTTCTTATGCAATCAGTTGTGGCTGCCCCGTTGTGTCCACTCCTATTCCGCATGCCAGGGAAGTGTTGAAGAATGACACAGGGATCATTATAGATTTTGAAAATCCTCCGCAATTAGCCAAAGCGGTGATCTCCCTGCTGGGTGATGAACAACTAAGAAAACAGATCAGTTCAAACGGGTTGCACTGCATGGCATCAACGGCTTGGGAAAATGCCGCCATTGCACATGCCATGCTGTTTGAAAAAATCAGTCTTGCCAGGCTTTCATTGCAGTATAATATACCTGCTATCAACCTGGCGCATATAAAAAAACTGACCACCGGCTTCGGGATGATACAGTTTGCCAAGATCAACCAGCCGGATATGAATTCCGGTTACACATTGGATGATAATGCAAGAGCCCTGGTAGCTCTTTGCCAGCATTTTGAATTAACAGGAGATGAAGAAGATCTGAATTATATCAATACCTACTTCAACTTTACCAGGCACTGCCTCCGGCCCGGTAACGATTTCCTTAATTACGTGAACGAAGAAAAAGAATTTACAGACCAAAATCATTCAACCAACCTTGAGGACTCTAATGGAAGAGCGATCTGGGCGCTGGGCTATTTGATCTCTCTTAACGGTTTAGTACCTCGTTCACTTATTGCCGACGCAGAATTGACCATACAGTTTGCATTGCGGAATATCAATAAAATTCATTCAACCAGAGCGATGGCATTTATCATAAAAGGGTTGTATTATAAAAATGTAAATAAAAACTCCATCCAGGATATAACATTGATAGTAGGTCTTGCCGACAGGCTCGTTCAGATGTACAGGCATGAAGCAGAAAAGGACTGGCAGTGGTTTGAAAGTTATCTTACTTATGCAAACAGTATTTTACCCGAAGCAATGCTGTGTGCATGGTTAGCTACCGGCGAACCCACATACAGGGAAATTGCCCGGTCATCCTTTGACTTTCTTTTATCAAAAACCTTCGGGGAAAGCAGTATAAAAATAATTTCAAATAAAAACTGGCTGCACAAAGGCAAAGAGTCAGTCCGGGTAACAAACGGGGGCGAACAACCCATTGACGTAGCTTATACTATTCTTGCACTAAGTAAGTTCCATGATGTTTTCGGAGACAACAATTACAGGTACAAAATGGAAACAGCATTTAACTGGTTTTTGGGAAATAATCATCTCCACCAGGTCATCTACAATCCCTGTACAGGCGGGTGTTACGATGGGCTGGAAGAGAACTATGTGAATCTTAACCAGGGCGCAGAATCAACCATCAGCTACCTGATGGCAAGGCTCACCGTTGAAAAGCTTCACAGGAATGAACAAAAAATACAACAGCAAAAAGGATCCTGTTCAAGCCCGGTTCTGGAAACCCAGCTGAATTAAAATGTGAATAATGTAACTATTATTCAAAATCCTGTAACATCTATGAAAAAATATTATTTCACCTTTACGAATACTCATTCGTAGCACATAAACAGAACATCTATGATAAACTTAACAGAATTAAAAGGGAACTGGAACGAAACAAAAGGAAAACTGAAACAGAAATTTGCCATACTTACCGACAGTGACCTGTTGTTTGCAGAAGGCAAGCAGGACGAGATGCTGGGCAAACTTCAAACCAAGCTGGGCAGAACGAGGGAAGAGATGCGTAAGATCATTGCTGAATTATAAAACTTCCTTTATCAAAAAGGATAACAGTTTAGAACTGCCTTGCTGCAATTCTTACAGCAAGGCTCACATACCTGGTTAAACCTTCAGAATTCAATAATTATTTAATTAAACCAAAATCATGGGAAATCTACTTTACATTCTTGCCGTAATACTGGTTATTTTCTGGGTTATCGGCTTCCTTGGCTTTCATGCCGGTGGAATAATACATATCCTGCTGGTGATAGCAGCCATTGCCATTTTGCTAAGGATCATCCAAGGCAAGAAAATTCTTTAATACATAAATATCGTAACAGGCTTTATACCGCCCTGCCGGTTGAGGCCAATAAACAAAAAAAATGAAATACTCAAACAACAACGGAAAAGTGATCGGTGCATTATTAGTGGGCGCAGCTATTGGCGGGGTGGTTGGAATTCTTTTTGCGCCTGATAAAGGCAGTGAAACCAGGAAGAAGGTCTCATCAAAAGGAAATGATCTTACAGACGCCGTAAAAGAAAAATTCGGGGAATTTGTTGATAAATTCAAAAAAGAGGTTGAAACAGCAAAAGACCAGGCGAACGAGTTTGCCGAAAATGGAAAGGCCGCAGTCGATAAACTCAAATCAAGTTAATGGCAATGCGTATTTAAAACGGCCCAACAATATAAGCAGACGAATACAGGTCATCATTTAAAAAGTTAAGGGATCATGGAAACAAGAACAAATTTACTGGAGCCGCTCTTAGAAAAAGCAGAAGCGTACAGCAAAACCAGCTTTGAGGTAATGAAATTAAAAGCGGTTGACAAAACAGCGGATATCTTATCTACCCTGGCTTCACGGGGTTTGCTTACCGTTATTGTTTGCTTCTTTGCATTTACCCTGAATATAGCCGTGGGTTTATGGCTTGGCGAGCTATTGGGCAGAGCCTATTACGGGTTCCTTATTATAACATGCTGCTATGCGCTGGCGGGGGTTGTTTTACTGCTCATACATCCTTTTATCAAAGGCCGGGTAAACAATGCTGTCATCAGAAGATTGTTTAATTGATACTTTATGAATCCAATAAATACATCAGCAGAATTAAAGGCTACCATTCAGCAACTTGAATTAAAACGGGTAACTGAATATAATTTACTGAAAGAAGAGGTTATCAAAACAAGCGAAAGTTTAAAGCTCATCAATATTATCAAAAGCACTTTCAATAAAGTGGCCACTGCACCTGACCTGAAGACAGATATTATCAACGCAGCCGTGGGGTTAACTACCGGAATTGTTGCAAAAAAAGTGATCATAGGAAAGACACTTAATCCCTTATCAAAACTATTAGGCGTTATGCTGGAGGTGTTTGTGGCCAATAAGGTTACTAAAAATGCCGGCGAGATCAAGTCACTAGGAGGCATTCTGATGAAAAAAATATTTAATCAGCATACTGATCCGGAAGTAAAGTAATGAATACTTCTGCCAAACCTCCTTTTTATGCCAGGACAGCGCTGGTATTTATCAGCGTTTTTGCTTTTGTCTTCACTTTGTGGATCGGCAGAGACATCATTGTGCCTGTTGTATATGCATTACTAATTGCTGTTTTACTTAATCCCTTCGTCAATTTTCTGCTGCGGAAAAAGGTCAATAAAGTGATCGCCATTACCCTGACCGTATCCCTGGCTGTTCTGGCAGTTGTTGCAGCAGTTTATCTCATTTCATCCCAACTGAGCATATTCAATGAAGCATATCCCAGGCTGAAAGAAAAGCTGGATGTAATAACCAATAGCACGGTACAATGGGTCTCCGAAAAATTCAATATCCGCCTGTCAAAAATTAATGCCTGGATAGCTGAGACTCAAAAAGGAGTAATCCGTGATTTTGCCATCGCCGAAACGCTTTCGGATGCCGGGCAGGTAATGGTTACGGTGATGTTGCTGCCTGTGTACGTATTCCTTTTCCTGTACTACAAAACCTTGTTGCTGGAATTCATCCGCCGGCTTTTCCGGTCAGCTCATCACATGGTGGTTGCGGATGTATTGATAAATACTAAAAGGATCGCACAGAGCTATTTACTGGGCCTCTTTTTTGAAATGCTGATCATGGCAGTGTTGAATTCAGCCGGGCTTTTATTGCTCGGGATCGAATATGCGATCCTGCTCGGCATCATCGGGGCCGTGCTGAATGTGATTCCCTACCTGGGAGGGATCATCGGCGTGTTGCTATACATGACCATCGCATTGATCACCAAATCGCCTGTCTATGTTATTTATGTGGCAGCACTTTATGCAACCATACAGTTCATAGATAATAATTTCATTGTTCCCCGTATTGTAGCTGCCCGGGTAAAGCTAAATGCACTTATTTCTATCATCGTTGTATTGATCGGTTCGGCCTTGTGGGGAGTTTCCGGGATGTTTCTTTCTATCCCCTTAACAGCAATCATGAAGGGCATTTTCGATCATATTGAGCCTTTAAAACCATGGGGATTCCTGATGGGGAATATCGTACCAACAAATTCGAGGTTCTCCTTTGCCAAAAAAAAAGAAAATCATAAAGCCGGAAATGCATCTGCTCCTCCTCTACTTTCATCAAATTATTTATTAAAATAACAAAACTTAAAAATGAACACTTCAAAAACCATTATGCGTATAAAGAGATTTTTGACCACAACGATGGCAATACTAATGATCCTGGTCCTTGCGTCTTGCGCCCGAAAAATGACCTTTTTAACCTCCTCCATTGTTCCGGCAGCAAGGGGGGATGTGAAAGTAAAAAAAGACAACAACAGTAATTATGTAATTAAGATCAAACTTACAAACCTGGCCGAAGTAAAAAGACTGGAACCCTCCAGGCATGCTTATGTAGTATGGATGGAATCACATGGTTCTGAGATAAAAAACCTCGGGCAGATCAATAGTTCTTCCAGTATGTTATCCAAAACATTAAAGGCTTCTTTTGAAACCGTTTCCTCTTCCAGGCCAAGCAAAATATTTATAACAGCCGAGGATGAGGCCAGTGTGTTAAGTCCTGGCTCTATGGTCATTCTGTCAACCAGCAGTTTTTAAGCGCCTGGGCATGCTTTTCATTCGGGAATCGATCCGGTCGATATACCCGTGGATTATGCAATCTATTTATACAATCCTGTAACAATCCCGCTGGTCAATTGATTCATCTTTGTATCAGACGTTTCCATTAAAAGATAAAACATCCAATAAAAACAAAAAAAATGAACACAATAAAACTAAAAACACAGATTAAAAATGTCTTTGCAGGCATTTTGGCAACACTGGTTATCATTTCATTCGGATCCTGTGCGAAGAAAACAGCATCATTATCAGAATCATTGATACCCGAATCAAACGGCAATGTACAGATCAAAAGAGATGTGAACAGCAATTATGTGATCCAGATAAACCTGTCTGACCTGGAAAATGTAAAGAACCTGACCCCGGCAAAAGAAGCTTATGTGGTCTGGATGGTATCCGATCAGAAAAGAGCAAAAAATATCGGGCAGATTGAAGGGGCAAACAGCTGGCTCACCAAAAAATCAAAAGCGTCTTTTGAAGCCACATCGCCAACGAAGCCAATCAAAATTTACATTACCGCTGAAAATGATATTACTGTACAGAAACCAGGGAAGCAGATCGTGTGGTCTACAAGTAGTTTTTAAAAATTCTTAATTAACGAAGTATACTTCAGGCAGGGTTCCACAAATCATACCGGAACTCTAAAGGGATTGATCATTGATCAACCCCTTTTTATTTATGAGAGATATAAAGAGGGCTCACTATTAGTGAGCCCTTGTGGAGCTGTCGAGAATCGAACTCGAGTCCAAACATATTCGCCGTAAGCTTTCTACATGTTTATTTATGCATTGGTTGTCGGGAAACGGCAGGAGCATAACAAACCAACCGGATCCTTAGATGAATGGTCTTAAGCCGCGGTCACATCATTCCACGGCAGCATCCTGTTTTGTTTTTGAGTCGGCGGCGGAACATGGTAACAGAACTGACCTGTTCGGCGGCCCTAATGGATGTTAATCTATCGATTAAGCAGCCATGGCATACGAAGTATTGCCATTTAAATTTTCGTATTCATATTAAAGTGCTAATTACGCAACGCACTACATGCTTATACTTACAAAGATCTATGCTGTCAAAACCGGTCAGCCCCGGAAATATTTTGTTTCGCAAAAATACGAAAAGAATACTGAAGGCACCGGGTGAAATAGTGAGCCTGATTTGTAATACCTTCATTTAACAAAACGTAAAATGCAACCGGCCAGCTATTATACACAACGATTGGAAGACCTGGGGTCTTCGTTAAACGCATTGCTCAGAAGAAAGTCTGTTTTGGCCTGGCTGCGGTTTGCCACAATTGCAGCACTGGTGGCCTCTTTTTACTTTTTGTCTCCCCCGGGGTGGCCCTATGTTGTTGTTGCAGACATTGTGCTGCTTACCCTGTTTACCCGGCTGGTATTTGCTGACCTGGCAAACAAGACAGCCATTGAACATACCGGTTACCTCATCCGTATTAATGAGAACGAAATAAAGGCACTGAACCATGAGTATTTCCAGCTTGCAGACGGGAGTGAGTTGCTACCCAAAGAACATGCATACGCCAACGACCTGGATATTCTTGGTCATGCTTCGCTATATCAATACCTGAACCGCACCTGTTCTGATATGGGCAGCAGTACCCTGGTATCCTGGTTGTTAAATCCTTCAGATGAAAAGATCATTTTACAGAGGCAGGCAGCCGTAAAAGAACTGGCAGCACAAACAGCATGGAGACAAAAATTACAGGCATACGGTGCGGCTAAAAAAATACAGGCAGCAACACTAACCCGTTTGCAGCAATGGTTCAAAGAAGAAGACAGGTTCATCAATAATAAACTATGGCTTTGGCTCAGGTACCTGTTGCCGGTGATCATGCTTACGGTTATAGCCCTGAACATGGCAGACGTGGTTAACAACTATGTACGGAATTATTTCCTGTTGGCTTCGGCGCTGTTTGCTTTGTACATGAGCAAAAAAGTTACCCCGCTTCACCAGCAGGTTTCAAAAATGACCGATGAACTGGATGTGCTGAAAGACAGCATACAACTGATAGAACAAACAACATTCGATGCTGAATTTTTACAACACCTGCAACTGCCGTTCAGTCAGCAAAACGAAAAAGCTTCCGCAAAACTTAACCGGCTGAAGAAAATACTCGAGCGGCTCGATCTTCGTTTTAATTTCCTCGTGTTCATTCCGCTGGATATATTGCTTCAGTGGGACCTTCAGCAGGCGATTGCCCTCGAAAAATGGAAACGTCAGAACAAAGAAGATGTGCTCCACTGGTTTGATGCCCTGGGTGGCTTTGAAGCAACGGGAAGCCTCGCCACTTTAGCCTTCAATAACCCCGCATGGTGCTACCCCGTTTTTAAGGAAGCACATTTTAGTATGGAAGGAAAAAATATGGGCCATCCGCTGATACCTGCAGAAAAGCGGGTGAACAATCCCGTAAAAATTGACAAGGCCGGCGAACTGATGCTGGTAACCGGAAGCAATATGGCCGGTAAGAGTACGTACCTGCGCAGCATTGGCATCAATACCATACTGGCCATGGCCGGGGCGCCGGTATGTGCCGATGATTTTTGTTTATCGCCTGTGCAGATCATCAGCAGCATGCGCATTGCCGATAACCTGGAAGAAAGTACGTCTACTTTCTATGCAGAACTGAAGAAACTGAAAACGATCATCGATAAGGTAAATAACAACGAAAAGGTTTTTATCCTGCTGGATGAGATATTGCGGGGCACCAATTCGCTTGACCGGCATACCGGCTCGGTGGCACTTATTAAACAACTGATAAAGCATCAGGCGGCCGGGATCATTGCCACACACGATGTGGAGCTTGCCAAAATGAAAGAAGCATACCCGGCAAATATTTTAACCCATCATTTTGATGTGCAGGTAAGTAACGACGAGCTTTATTTTGATTACCGGCTGAAGGATGGTATCTGTAATAGTTTGAATGCATCGATACTGATGAAGAAGATAGGGATTGAGTTGTAGAAAGTTTGAGGTTTGAGGTTTGAAGTTTGAGGTTGGGCGTATGCAATTTAAGAACCTGTTAAATTCATTTTACTCTTTTCAACTTCAAACCTCAAACCTCAAACTGCTTTACTTCCCCCGCCCCCACCCAAACCAATCATTACCATTTGCATAAAGCATCAGGGCAAGTAATACCACCATGCCTACGATCTGTGCGTACTCCAGGAATTTTTCGCTGGGTTTTCGGCCGGTTATCATTTCGCCGAGGGTGAATAAAACATGGCCGCCGTCCAATGCCGGTATCGGCAACAGGTTCATGAAGGCAAGAATAATGGAAAAGAATGCCGTGATATTCCAGAAATGCTCCCAGTCCCAGCCATCGCCGGAAAAAACCGAGCCCATTGCTTTAAAACCACCAACGCCTTTATAAGCGCCTGTTGACGGGGTTAATATTTTTTTGAACTGGTCGATATACCAGCCAAGCTTTTCACCCGCCAGGCGCACACCTGCAGGGATTGCTTCAAAAAAGCCGTATTTTTTAACCTCGTATTTAAGTACCTGCATACTATCGAGTGATTCGGGCTTTCCGATCACCTTCAGCCCTTTTGGTAAGGTTCCATTACTATCCACTGCCCAGGTACTCGTTATACGCTCTTTATCTTTTCCTCTTTCGAGTATGATATTTATCGATTGATTCTTTTTCATTTCAATCAGCTTCACCGCATCGTTGATGTATTCTATAGGAACAGAATCGATCATGATCACTTTATCCCAACGCTGCACACCAAGTTTCGATGCCGGGCTTCCTTCTTCCGTTCCGCCGATCCATAGAGGATGGCGGATACCGATCAGCGGAACATCGCTTCTCTTCTTTTCAACCAGTTTGCCGATCAGGCTTTTGGGCAATTGAATGGTTTGGGCCTTGCCGTCCCTTTCAACAGTTACACTATCGCTGACGATCAATTCCGGAATTACGCTGTAAAAATTTTCTATGTTCTTGCCGCCTACGGAAAGTATCTTATCACCGTCTTTAAATCCAAAACTCTTCATCAGGCTGTCTTCAACGGCAATACCGTACTTAAGCGAATTGTTGTATACTTTCTTTTGTCCCCATACCATCAATATGGCTGCATAGATCACAAATGCCAGCAGGATATTTACGGTAACGCCACCCAGCATGATGATCAATCGCTGCCAGGCCGGTTTGCTGCGGAACTCCCAAGGTTGTGGTGCCTGTTTCAACGCTTCTTTATCCATGCTTTCATCCACCATACCGGCAATTTTTACATAGCCGCCCAAGGGAAGCCAGCCGATACCATACACGGTATCGCCGATCTTTTTCTTAACGATGGAAAACCAGGGATCAAAGAAGAGATAGAATTTCTCTACCCGGCATTTGAACCAGCGGGCGGTGATATAATGACCAAATTCGTGGAGGATGACAAGGATGGACAGGGATAAGAGTAATTGCGCCACTTTAAGACCCACGCTGCCCCAGTTTATTGCTAATAATTCCATTTACTGTTTTGTATTTATGTTGAACACTGTTGAAAAAGTACAAGAGTGCGACGCCACTGAAGTTTCATAGAAGTACTGCGGCCCGGTACAAAATCACTTTTTACAGGTTTATGAGTGAAGCGGCAAAATTACGGGCTTCGCCGTCGCTGTCAAAATATTCTTGCAGGGTTGGTTTTTCGATGAAAGGTACTTTTTGCATGGTCTTTTCCACCATGGCCGTCATATCTAAAAAGCCAATACGGTTGCGCAGAAAGGCCCATACGGCAATTTCATTGGCCGCATTTAATATGCAGGGCATATTACCGCCCATATTCAACGCCTCGGTTGCCAGCAATAAATTTCTGAAGGTTTTAACATCGGGCTCTTCAAACGTAAGCGAAGGATAGCGGCGGAAACTGAACCTTGGGAAATCGTTCTTAACCCTGCCCGGGAAAGCCATGGCATATTGTATCGGCAGTTTCATATCGGGCAATCCCATCTGCGCTTTAATACTTCCGTCTTCGAACTGTACCATGCTGTGAATAATGCTCTGTGGATGGATCACCACCTGAATCTGGTCGGGTCGCAGGTTGAAGAGCCATTTGGCTTCGATCATCTCCAGTCCTTTATTCATAAGTGTGGCTGAATCGATGGATATTTTGGCACCCATACTCCAGTTGGGATGTTGCAGGGCATGTTCTCTTTTTACATTCACCAGGTAATTGGGTTTCTTTCCCAGGAAAGGACCCCCGCTCGCTGTGAGAATGATCTTTTCGATGGGGTTCCTCACTTCACCCACCAGGCATTGAAAGATGGCGGAATGCTCACTATCTACCGGAATGATGGGTACCCTTTTATCGATGGCCGTTTGCATCACAATATCGCCGGCCACCACCAGGGTTTCTTTGTTGGCCAAACCAACTGCCTTTCCTTTCTCCACTGCTTTTAAAGTAGGTTTCAGCCCGGCAAACCCTACAATACCGGCAAGCATCATGTCGTAGGTATCAAAGTCGGCCACTTCTTCCAGGGCCGATTCGCCTGCAAATACTTTAATATCGGTTGAAGAAAGTGCTGATCTTACTTTTTCGTAGCGGGTATGATCGCCGATAACCACCGCATTGGGCCTGAATTCCATGGCCTGGGTGATGAGTAATTCGTCGTTGGTTTGGGCTGTGAGTATCTCTACTTCAAACATAGAAGGATTGGCACGGATAACGTCCAGCGCCTGAGTGCCTATAGAACCTGTGGAGCCAAAGATTGCAATTCGCTTTTTTGAAGCCTGATCAGTCATTACCAGAAAACGGTTAGAACGACAAATCTAACCTAATAATTGTTGCAACGCAATTTTAGCCCTGGTAAAATTGAATTTCCGGATAATATCATCCATGGCCTGCCTGATCTCGCTGTTGCAGAGGTTGCCGATAGAGCCCTGGTGTGAATGCTTTGGTGAAAGCGAATGGCTGAATTTTCCCTGTTCAATATCAAGACCTATCTTTTTATACGCATCCCGGAACGGTATGCCCTGCATCACCAGTTTGTTCACTTCTTCCACGCTAAAGAGAAAGGCATACTTCTCGTCTTTCAAAATGTCTTTCTTAACCCGGATATTGCCAAGCATCAGCCCGGTCATTTGCAGACAGGCCTGCAGGTTCTCAAAAGCCGGAATGATATGTTCTTTGATCAATTGCAGATCCCGGTGATAACCCGATGGCAGGTTGGTTGTCATCAGCATGATCTCGTTGGGTAATGCCTGTATGCGGTTGCAATGCGAACGGATGAGTTCAAATACATCGGGATTTTTTTTATGAGGCATGATGCTGCTGCCGGTGGTTAGTTCATCAGGGAAAGAAATGAACCCAAAGTTCTGGTTCAGGTATAAGCAGGCATCCATACTCAGTTTGGAAAGCGTTGCTGCGATGTTTGCCAAAGCCGATGCAACAATGCGTTCGGTTTTGCCCCTGCCCATTTGTGCATACACCACGTTATAGTTCATCTCATCAAAACCTAACAACTCAGTTGTTAGTTGCCTGTTGATGGGAAAGGATGATCCATAGCCTGCGGCAGAGCCCAGGGGATTTTTATTTACGATCCGGTAAGCAGCTTCCAGTGTGATCATATCATCTGCCAGGCTTTCGGCATAAGCACCAAACCAGAGACCAAATGAAGAAGGCATGGCTAACTGCAGATGTGTATAGCCGGGCAGCAGGTGAGCTTTATATTTTTCGCTTTGGTCAAGTAAAAGATCAAACAGCTCTTTTGATGCAGATACCGTCTTTTCAATTTCATTGCGCATGTATAATTTCAGGTCAACCAGCACCTGGTCGTTTCGGCTGCGGGCACTGTGTATCCTTTTTCCGAAATCGCCCAGTTTTTCGGTGAGCATCATCTCTATCTGTGAATGAACATCCTCTATCCCATCGGCCAATGCAAATCTTCCATCGGTAATTTCTTTGTAGATATTTTTCAACTCTTTATCAAGTAAACTGAGTTCCTCTTTGTTAAGCAATCCTACCGACTCCAGCATTTTGATATGCGCCAAAGAGCCCAGCACATCAAATGGGGCCAGGTAAATGTCAAGCTCCCGGTCTTTACCTACGGTGAACTGTTCCACTTCCTTTAATGAGGTTTTATCTTTTTGCCAGAGCTTCATGATCAATTAAGAATTAAGAATTAAAAATTAAGAATTAAGAATTAAGAATTTCAAACTACCTGTTCTATCAGTTTAATATAGGTTGAAATTCCCTGTTTGATCTCATCGAGATAAATGAATTCATCGGCAGTATGACTTCTTGCGCTGTCGCCGGGCCCACATTTTAAAACCGGCGCATGGATCAGTGCCGCATCGGAAGTGGTGGGAGAACCGTACGTTTTTTTTCCAAGCTTTATTCCTGCCTGCACCAGCAGATGATCCCAATCTATTTTTGAAGAGCGCAACCGCATACTTCTTGGCTGCACTTCGCTTTTCACATGCCGCCTGACCGTTTCCAGTATCTCTTCATGCGTATACGCATCAGTAACCCGTATATCAACAATAAAACTGCAAACAGCGGGCACCATATTATGTGCTTTGTTTTCGGTGTTGATGGATGTTACGGACATTTTAATAGTTCCCAGTGTTGCAGATATCTCAGGGAATTGGTATGTTCTGAACCATTCAATATCCTGCATGGCTTTATAAAGTGCATTCTCCCCTTCTTCTCTTGCAGCATGGCCTGCCTTTCCTTGCGAAATACAATCCAAAACCAGCAGGCCTTTTTCTGCGATGGCTAAATTTGTCTGGGTGGGTTCGCCAACTATTGCAAACGCAATGGGTGGTAAAGAAGGCAAAATGCTTTCGATACCATTCACTCCGCTGATCTCTTCTTCGGCAGTGGCGGCCAATACAAGGTTGTATTTTAAATCTTCTTTTCCGTAAAAGTGAATGAATGCAGCTATCAAACTTACCAGGCATCCGCCGGCATCATTGCTGCCCAGGCCATACAATTTACCATCTTCCACAACCGGGTTAAAGGGGTCTTTTGTGTACTGCGGATTGGGTTTTACGGTATCGTGATGTGAATTGAGCAGGATGGTTGGTTTTGCCGGATCAAAATGCTTATTCACTGCCCATACATTATTCAGCTGGCGGTTAACCGGGATGTTCCGGGCATTGAAGAACTGTTCAATGATGGCCGCTGTATTATCTTCTTCTTTTGAGAAAGAAGGTGTGGCTATCAATTGCTTTAACAGCTCCACGGCATCATCATATAGTGTATCTATGCTCATTACCGGAATAAGGTTCCTTTTACATTTTCTGTTACATTCTGAAGCAGGTCGTTCGCATCGCCGATCAATACTTCATTCACACCACTGTCAATGGCAGCAAAGGCATTGTCGATCTTTGGAAGAATGCCGTCTGCCAGCTTTTTATCAGCAAGCAACTGCTGGTATTTTTCCTTATTGATAAGATTGATCACCGACGATTGATCCTCTACATTCTCCAACACGCCTTTCTTTTCAAAACAATAGATCAGCCGTACATCATACAAGGCCGATAATGCAACAGCCAGTGCCGATGCAATAGTATCGGCATTGGTATTTAAGATCTGACCGTGCTGATCATGTGTTAGTGGTGCAATTACCGGGATAAGATCATTGCTCAGAAATAATCTTAAATTCTTAATTTTTAATTTTTCATTGACAATATCTCCCACAAATCCGTAATCAATTTCTTTCACCGGTCTTTTATCAGCAGGAATGATATTGGCATCTGCACCAGTAAGTCCGATCGCATTGCAATCAATTGCCTGTAGTTGCGCAACGATCTTCTTATTCAGCAATCCGCCATAGACCATGGTCACCAGCTCAATGGTGGCAGCATCGGTAATACGGCGGCCATTTACATAGTTTGGTTCAATACCCAATTGCTTCCCGATTGATGTAGCGATCTTACCCCCGCCATGTACCAGTATCTTCTTTCCTTCCACCTTTGCAAACCGTTCCAGGAACAACTTCAGTGAAGCATCGTCATCAATCACATTACCACCGATCTTTATTACGAACAACTTCTCCATTACATTGGTTTTAGAATTTCACTTAACACCGCCTGTGCAGCCCAGATACGATTACCAGCCTGTTTTGTAACCAGGCTGTTTGAACTATCAAGTATCTCATCACTCAGTTCAACATTCCTGCGCACGGGCAGGCAATGCATCAGTTTTGCATTGTTCGTGAGTTGTAATTTTTTATTTGTCATCATCCAGCCGGGATCGGTGCTGATCAGTTTTCCATAATCAGTATAGCCGCTCCAGTTCTTTACATATATATAGTCTGCATTTTTCAATGCGGCATCCTGGCTGGTGATGATAGTTGCCCCATTGGTAAATTTCTCATCCAGTTCGTATCCTGCTGGATGTGTAATAACAAAGTCGGCAGCTCCCCACGCATTGATCCATTGAGCGAATGAATTGGCAACACATTGCGGCAATGGCTTTACATGCGGCGCCCAGGTTAATACCACTTTGGGTTTACGTTTTTCTGAGAATGTTTCTTTGATAGTGATCACATCCGTAAAACTCTGCAATGGGTGCAGCGTAGCGCTTTCCAAACTAACAATGGGCACGCCGGCATATTTGATGAACTGGTTGATCACTGTTTCTGCATAGTCTTCTTCCCGGTTCTTTAAAGAAGGAAAACTGCGGATACAAAGAATATCAAAATAGAGTCCGAGTGTGGGGGCAGCGTCTTTAATGTGCTCTACCGTAGTTCCGTTCATCACAGCCCCTTCTTCAAACTCAATGGCCCAGCCTTCTTTATCCATATTGAACACAACGGCTTCCATGCCCAGGTTATTGGCAGCGATCCTTGTACTCAACCGGGTACGCAGACTGGGGTTAAGAAACAGCAACCCGATGCGTTTATTTGCTCCCAGGTTTTTATGAATAAAAGGATTAGCCTTATACATCATGGCTTTTTCAACCAGGTCATTCACATCATCAACATCATGTACTGAGATAAAATTCTTCATTTTTATTTATCTGGTGGTCAGACCAGCCTGCCTGCCGGCAGGCGGAGCGTCAGACCAGGTTTAATTCTGTTTTAATTGCCTGTAAAAAAATATCTGCTTCGGTTTTGGTAATATTCAATGCCGGCAGCAGGCGTATCACATTTGGTTTTGCTTCTCCTGTAAAAATTTTATGTTTGAACAAGAGATTCTTCTTTACACTATTCAACTCTTCGGGTAATTCAATACCGATCATCAGTCCCTTGCCCCTCACTTCTTTTATCTTTGAAAGCTTCTTCAATTCAGTCATTAAGTAATCTCCAACCGTCTTTGCATTATCCATCAGCTTTTCTTCTTCCATCACTTCCAACACTGCCATGGCAGCTGCACAGGCAAGGTGGTTGCCGCCAAAAGTGGTGCCCAGCATAAAATGTTTGGGCCGAATTTTGGGAGAGATGGAAATACCCGCCACCGGGAAACCATTACCCATTCCCTTTGCCATGGTATATATATCTGCATTTACCCCGGCAAGGTCATGCGAATAGAATTTGCCGCTGCGGCCATACCCACACTGAACGCTGTCGGCTATAAAAACGGCATTGCATTCATCGCAAAGTGTCCTGATCTTTTTCAGGAAGGATTCAGAAGCTACGTTGATACCGCCCACACCCTGTATGCCTTCAATGATAACAGAGGATATTTCATTTTGCTTAAATGTTTCTTCCAGCGCAGCTTCATCATTAAAAGGAAGAAAGATTATATTATCCGTTTCATTTACCGGTGCTATTATGTTTGGATTGTCCGTTGCCGCAACCGCCAGCGATGTTCTGCCGTGAAATGCTTTCTTAAAAGCGATCACTTTCTTTCTTCCATTATAGAACGATGCCAGTTTTAGTGCATTTTCATTTGCTTCTGCTCCGGAATTGCATAAGAAGAGCTGGTAATCTTCCTTACCGGAAACCTTTCCCAGTTTCTCAGCCAGTTCAACCTGCAAAGGAATTTTTATAGAGTTGGAATAGAACCCCACTTTATGCAGTTGCTCTTCTATGCGTTTCACATAATGCGGATGGGTATGCCCGATGGAAATAACAGCGTGACCACCATAGAGGTCCAAATATTTTTCTCCCTTGTCATCCCATACGTAAGAGCCTGCTCCTTTAACGATGGTGATGTTGTTGAGTGGATATACGTCGAATAGCTTCATGTTGCCTTTTTACCGCTAAGACGCAAAGACGCTGAGTTACTCTTTTTGCGTTTTTACGTCTCCGCGGTCAATTTTAAAAATAATTTGCTTTTAGTTTTAATCCCGCTGCTTCATCCAGCCCAAACATCAAATTCATGTTCTGTACTGCCTGGCCGCTTGCCCCTTTCAATAAGTTATCGATGATGGAATGAACCACCAGTTTTGTGCCTACTTTTTCCAGCTGGACAAAACATTTATTTGTGTTCACCACCTGTTTTAGAAAGATGGGATCGCTGCTTATTGAAACAAAAGGATGATCTGAATAATATTCTTTATACAAGGAGGCCAATTCTTCAATACTCAATTCGCATTTAATTTGAGAACTGATAAAGATACCTCTTGTAAAATCACCCCGCCAGGGAATAAAGCTGAGGTCCACATCACCGGAAGGATTCAATTGTAAAAATGATTGCCCGATCTCTGCCAGGTGCTGGTGCGTTAATGTTTTATACGCCTGTATATTATTTGCCCGCCAGCTGAAATGCGAAGTGGCATTCAATCCCTGCCCGGCTCCGGTAGAGCCGGTGATACCGGTTGTATAAATATCATCCAGCAATCCTGCATTTGCCAATGGCAGTAAACCCAACTGGATGGCTGTGGCAAAACAGCCAGGATTAGCAACATTGCCGGCTGTTTTTATTCTCTCCTTATTCAGTTCCGGCAAACCGTAAACAAATTTCCGGTGACTGATCACTTCTCCCAGCCTGAAATCCTGGCTGAGGTCGATGATCTTTATTTTACCTGCAATGTTATTTTTTTCCAGGAAGGCTTTTGCTTCGCCGTGCCCTACACAGAGGAACAATACATCAATATCTTCATTCATTTCTTCGGCAAACTTCATTTCGGTTTCGCCCAGCAGGTCCTGGTGTACCGAATGGAGAGAATTACCGGCATTGCTTTTACTGCGAACGAAGCTGATGGCAGCCTGCGGGTGATTCAACAATACCCGTATCAGTTCACCGCCCGTATAACCTGCACCGCCAACAATTCCAACTTTTATCTTATTTGCCATCTGTTGTTTGTTTTACAGCCTGATAGATCATGGTTTGATTGCCGAATATTTTTGAAAAGCCTCTTACATCTTCTCCGCTCCAGCCGTTATTCATTTCTCCGTACTTGCCAAACTTACTGCTCATGAGATCGTAGTCCGATTCAATACCCGTTACCTGGAAACGGTAGGGCATTAATTGTACAAATACCTTCCCGGTCACGTTTTGCTGGGAGCTTTCAAACATGGCTTCAATGTCCCTCATCACCGGGTCCAGTATCTGTCCTTCGTGCAGCCAGTTACCGTAAAAGAGAGCCAGTTGATCTTTCCAGTTCAGCTGCCACTTGGTAAGCACGTGCTTTTCCAATGCATGATGGGCTTTTATGATGATCATGGGCGCCGCTGCTTCAAAACCAACTCTTCCTTTGATCCCGATGATGGTATCGCCCACGTGTATGTCACGGCCAACAGCATAAGGCCCGGCAATTCGCTGCACTTCCTGTATGGCAGCTGACGAATGGCCGAATTCCTTGCCATTCACTTTAATAAGTTCGCCTTTTACAAAACCAAGTTCCAGGTTACCCGTTCCTTTCTCCGTTAATTGTGTAGGCCAGGCTTCTTCCGGTAACATGCCATTGCTGCTCAGTGTTTCTTTACCGCCCACACTGGTTCCCCACAAGCCTTTATTAATGGAGTACATCGATTTTTCAAAATTCATTTCCACTCCTTTGCTCTTTAAATAAGCGATCTCTTCCTCCCGGCTCAGTTTCAGGTCTCTTATCGGTGTGCATATTTCCACGCCGGGTATCATGATATTAAAGATCATGTCGAACCGAACCTGGTCGTTACCGGCGCCGGTGCTGCCATGCGCCACGATATCGGCGTTCAGTTTTTTTACATGTTCCGCAATTGATAATGCCTGGCTTAAACGTTCGGCACTCACACTTAATGGATACGTGTTATTCTTCAATACGTTTCCAAATACCAGGTACTTGATAATGTTGTCGTAATAACTTTTAACTGCATCTACCGTGGTATGTGTTTTAACGCCCAGCTTGTAGGCGTGTGCCTCCAGCTTTTTCAATTCGTCTCCGGTAAAGCCGCCTGTGTTCACAATAATAGAATGCACTTCATATCCTTTCTCTTCTGTGAGGTATTTCACACAATACGACGTGTCTAACCCGCCACTGAATCCCAATACAACTTTCTTGCTCATCTATACCTGATTTTTAAAAATTAAAGAATTGGCCAAGCAATGACCGCTTTATACCATCGCCCTGTTTCTTTTGCAGCAAGCGTATCAGTTTGCTTTGCTTCAGCCGCATGAATCGTTCATACAATTTGGAATGTTTCTTAAACTCTTCCTTGGTCTCTTCGGGCTCGTAATGATCGGCCGGATCAAAAAGCATGGCGGTGCACATACAATTCTTTCGTTCCTTACTCATCAGTATGTCGTAGTTCACACAGCTTTTGCAGCCGGCCCAAAACTGTTCATCGTTGGTGAGTTCGGAATAAGTAACCGGTTCATACCCGAGGTCGGAGTTTATTTTCATAACGGCCAGGCCGGTTGTGAGTCCGAATATTTTTGCATCGGGATATTTTTCCCGGCTCAGTTCAAATATTCGCTTCTTGATAGACTTGGCTACACCGGTCTTACGAAATTCAGGTGAAACAATAAGTCCGCTGTTGGCCACAAACTTGTTGTGCTCCCATGCTTCTATATAACAAAAGCCAACCCAATCGCCGGATGTGGTGAGGGCAATAACTGCTTTTCCTTCTTCCATCTTCTGTTCAATATAGCCCGGGCTGCGTTTGGCAATGCCGGTACCACGTGCTTTGGCAGAAGAGGCCATCTCATCGGTGATGATGCCTGCATATTTTTTATCGGCGGGTATAGCAACCCGGATGATAATGTTGCTGTTTTCCAATTTGGTAAAATTGAAAGCGGTGATTGTAAATGATGTTGAAAATGCTTTGGGGATTTTTTCACTGACAGGGGCAGCTTTTAACTGCTCGTCCTATCAGCATCCACGTCGGTATCGCATAACGAACCGGGATATGCTGCCTGCAGAAGGCAGCAATTCAGAAGGAGAGATATGTGCCTGAATCATGTTCACTTGCTGTGATCAATTATTTGCCGCACAAAAGTATGTTATTTTGAAAAAAAAAGGGCAAAAATTATTTCACGTCATTGAGTGAGCCCGTTGTCTGGGAAGAATTAACAAATTGTAAAAGCGGATCTGCAATTTTACGGTCATTGCTCAGCCGGGGTACTTTATTCTGTCCGCCCAGTTTGCCGATGCTTTTCATATAGTCAATGAAACCATTCTTATTCACCGCAGAAATTTTCAAGCGCTGCAGGATGTTGCCTGAGATGAGGTCGTTGTAATAAACATTTTTATTCCGCAGGTTGTCGTCGATCTTATTTGCAAAGGCTTCCAGGCTGGCAGGCATGTTCTCAAATTCGATGAACCACTCGTGGTAACTCTTGCCGGCATCGGTTGATATCTTTGGCGCCACCGTAAATTCGGTGATATGAATATTCTCTTCTTCTGCAGCTTTCAGCAAAGCAGTTTCTACTTCTTCGCCGATCACGTGTTCGCCAAAAGCGGAGATGAAATGTTTGGTGCGCCCGGTAACAACCAAACGATATGGGTTGGTAGATACAAATTTTACGGTATCGCCGATATTGTATCCCCACAAGCCTGCATTACTGTTTACGATCAATGCATAGTTCTCTCCCACTTTCACATCTTTTAATGTTAACCGGGCCGGGTTTTCATTGAATATCTCCGCGGCCGGAACGAATTCAAAGAATATTCCGCTGTTGGTATTCAGCAATAAACCCGGTTCCTTCTGTGAATCCTGGAAAGCAAAAAAACCTTCGCTTGCCGGAAACAATTCGATACAATCAACCGGCCGGCCGATGCTTTCAAATAATTTTGCCTTATACGGTTCAAAGTTAACCCCGCCCTGCACCATCACATTGAAATTCGGGAACAGCTCTCCTACCTTCTTACCGCTTTTTTCGATCAGCCTGTCGAAGTACATCTGCATCCACGGTGGTATGCCGCTGATGAGGGTCATGTTCTGGTTGATGGTTTCTTCCACGATCTTATCCAGTTTCTCTTCCCACTCTTCTATACAATTGGTGGTGAATGATGGAAGCTGGTTCGATCGTAAATATTTTGGTACGTGATGATTAACGATACCACTCAGTCTCCCGGTTGGTATGCCGCCAACCCGTTCCAGTTCGGGAGAGCCGCTCAGGAATATCAGTTTACCATCAGCAAATTTAGTATTGCCGGTCTCTGCCATATAACAAAGCAATGCGTTGCGGGCAGTGTTGATATGATTGGGAATAGATTCCTTTGTGATGGGGATATACTTTACGCCACTGGTGGTGCCACTGGTTTTTGAAAGATAGATCGGCTGGCCCTTCCACAACACATTGTGCGTGCCTTGTTTTATCTTTTCAATATAGGGCTTAAATGCTTCGTAATCTCTCAACGGAACTTTTTGAATAAAATCCTCGTGTGATTTTATGCCGGCAAAATCGTGGTCTTTACCAAAGATCGTTTTTGTTCCAACTTTTATCAGGTGATTGAAAATGGATTGCTGATCGGCTTCGGCCGTTTCCATTCCCTTCTTTATCTGTTTATATATATACCCGGCAAATGGCTTTGCGAGGATGGATTTAATATTCATTACTCAACCGTTCGGCAACAAACTTACAGGTTTTTATGGTTACAATAAGTGAAGATTTATAAACGGGAATTTATTTACAGTCGCATGACCATTCTTTACCCAGGTCGATCACGGTTACCACTACTAATGCATCGTTTTTGGGAGCGAAGACGATCCGTACCCGCTGCCCATCGTGTGTGGTACCTTCTACCGGGTAGGTAATGCCCCGTTTATCCCGCTGTATCTTTTTTTCATTCACGGTTCCGTTCTTCAATATCTCCCGTATCTCACTCTCATCTATCTTCCTGCAATCCATACGGCATTTGGCGTGCT
Source organism: Ferruginibacter sp. (assembly GCA_035328475.1). Taxonomy (GTDB): domain Bacteria; phylum Bacteroidota; class Bacteroidia; order Chitinophagales; family Chitinophagaceae; genus Ferruginibacter. Next base: position 2,044 of record DAOLIP010000026.1, on the reverse strand, counting down.
TGCTGAAAATGAGATTGTTCGTATTCCTGTTGAACCCCTCAATTTCTTCCTGTTTTTCTTCAGCGGGTAAAACAGCAGGCACAGTTATATGATCGGTCGTTTGCTCCGTTGCCGGTTTTACCGGTGCCGGGCCCCGCTGGTTCTTCTTAATAAAGAACAACAGTAAAGCCGCTGCTACCAGGAAGATATATGGGAGATATTTTTTAAGCATGCTGCAAGTTACTTTAATTGATAGAAACGCTGATGACACGGATGATGCGGATTTACACGATCTGATCAGCGATAATCTCCATCCATCCGTGTCATCCATGTTTCTATTCCATTTTCGTTAATTTTGCCCCGATGAACAAAACCGTTGCACTGCATACATTGGGCTGCAAGCTTAATTTTTCCGAGACCTCCACCATAGGCAGGTTGCTGGAGAACGATGGCTTTGAGAAGAGGGATTTTAATGAAGTGGCCGATGTGTATGTGATCAACACCTGTTCGGTAACAGAGAATGCCGATAAAGAATGCCGCATGCTGGTTCGCCGTATCCAGCGCAAGGCACCGGAAGCCATGGTGGTGATCACGGGATGCTATGCCCAGCTGAAACCAAAAGAGATCGCTTCCATCCCGGGGGTTGACCTGGTGTTAGGTGCTGCAGAAAAATTCAACATCACCCAACACCTGAAAGAGCTCAGCAAAGGCGATAGTACAAAGATCTGCAGTTGCGATATTGAAGACGTAAATGAATTCACCGCATCGCATTCTATCAATGACCGCACCAGGATATTTTTAAAAGTGCAGGACGGCTGCGATTATAACTGTTCCTTCTGCACCATTCCCATGGCAAGAGGCAAAAGCAGGAGCGACCGCATTGATAATGTAGTTGCCAACGTAAAAAGCATTGCCGGGCAGGGAGCCAAAGAAGTGGTATTGACGGGCATTAACCTCGGCGATTTTAGCCCCCCCGCCCCTCAAAGGGGAAATGCAGGGCAAGTGCCTGCTAAAGAAAATTTCTATACGCTTATACAGGAGTTGGATAAGATAGAAGGAATAGAACGTTTCCGTATTTCATCTATCGAACCAAACCTGCTGAGTAATGAGATCATTGAGTTTGTGAGCAACAGCAAACGCTTCATGCCGCATTTTCATATTCCCTTACAAAGCGGCAGCAATAAGATACTGGGCCTGATGCGCCGCCGGTATAAAAAGGAATTGTATGCCGAACGGATCGGTCTCATTAAAGCCCTGATGCCGCATTGCTGCATCGGCGTGGATGTGATCGTTGGCTTCCCGGGTGAAACGGATGCCGATTTTATGGAAACCGTTGACTTCCTGCAGCAGCTTGATGTGTCTTACCTGCATGTGTTCACCTATTCGGAAAGAACAAACACATTGGCCGCAGATATGAAACCCGTGGTTCCCGTTCATGTAAGAAACGAAAGAAATAAAATGCTGCGGAACCTGAGTTACCAGAAGATGCAGTATTTTACGAATAAGCACATAGGCCAGACAAGGAAAGTGCTTTTTGAAATGCACAGTAACAACGGTATGATGGAAGGATATACTGATAACTATATTAAAATAACAATCCCGTACCAGGCCGGATGGCAAAACAAAATAACCGAATGGAAAATTTAAACGACCCGAAGCTGAATAAATACCAGGTAACCGTACAATTTGAAATGGATGATGAGTTCATGAGTTTTGTACCGCCACACCGTGTTTACATCAACAGCCTCATAGAGAAGAACATTATTGATTATTATACCGTAAGCATGGAAACCCGGCGAAGCTGGATGGTGTTCAACGCCCCGGATAAAGAAGAAGTAGAGCACTACCTCAGCAAATCACCACTCTATAAGTACTGGACCGTAGAGATCGATGAATTGTTTGTGTACGACGGGCAGTCGTATCGCCTGCCGGCAGTGCAGTTGAACTGATTTTAAGTAAAAAATTTTGCCGGAAAAATTTAACCCTTATCTTTGCCATCCGAAAATTAAAGGGAGTTTAGCTCAGTTGGTTTAGAGCATCTGCCTTACAAGCAGAGGGTCGGCGG